>URCT01000014.1 GCA_900546385.1 uncultured Eubacteriales bacterium
AAGAATTCCTGCCTTGTACAGCGTAAGGAGCTGATTGTAATACCGATTGGTTTCGGGTACGTCCGGAATCTCCTCCACCGCATTTTGCGCGGTAAGATAGGACGCCGGAACGGCACCGGAAAATAACAGAGCCATTTCGCTTCGCGTGGCCGGTCTGTCGTAATCGTCAAACAACGCCGGCTCGAGAATGCCGTTTTCTGTGGCATACGAAACGTAATCGTCGTACCAATGCGCACCGTCCTTCGAGAACGAAGTGTGCTTGGCAAAGTATGCGTCATGCACACGTGCGGCGATGGTGACCGCTTCGGCAGCCGTCATGTTTCCTTCGGGCGAAAAGGCGTTTTCCGCCGTGCCCTTCATAAAGCCGAGCTCGTAGGCATTCGATACCGACGACGCGTACCAAGCGTCCTCCGCCACATCGGTGAACATACCGGATTTGTACGATTGAACCTTGGAAAATTCCGATGCACCTGCTGCAAAGCTGCCTGCACCGAAGGCAAGACAAACGCTTGCGGCAAGCCCGATAAGGACTTTCTTTTTCATGTCATCGCTCCTTTTTTTGTTTGTGTTTGTGAGATTATCATACGGCATTCCCGTGCTTCTGTCAAGAAGAACAAACGACCGTATTCGCATTTTTCGACCGCGGTAAATGGGGATTCCTTTTTGACGTCAAGAAAATTTTAGCACGCTGTGACGAAAATTGTCCATTGCTTTTTGTATCTTTCCCATGTCAAAATGTATCCTCTGATTTTATGTAAGCTCTATGCAGATTCATTGTAGCATACCGGAATTCGGCTTGTCAAGACCTGCCGCCAAAGACGGCAATTTGGGAAAATGCGCGAAAACGGCGCAAAAAAAACGGCTGCCCGAAAACGGAAACCGTACCGGACAGCCGAATAAGCTCGTAGGATTTTATTTTGTTTATTTTGCGTCAATGGTCGAAACGCACATGGTGATCTCTTCGAGAACATCTAAAAGTGCCCGAACCGTGTCAAGCGACGTAAAGACCGTCACATTGTTTTCCACCGCACAGCGCCGGATCATGTTGCCGTCGGAGTTCATGTCGGCACTGCCGTAATCGCGCGTGTTGATGACATAGTTGATAAGACCCTTGCGGATGGCGTCGGGAATTTCGTTCGAGCCGTCGGAAATACGCTTGCGTTCGCGGTTCTTGATGCCGGCCTTTTCCAAAAATACCGACGTGCCGTGCGTGGCTTCAATATCGAAGCCAAGGCTGTAAAACCGCTTGATGAGCGGCAGAACCTCCGCTTTGTCCTTGTCGGAAACCGTCACAAGCACACTGCCGGTGTTGGCGACGTTCATGCCCGAAGCCTGAAGTGCCTTGTACAGCGCACGCGTCATATTGTTGTCGTAGCCGATGGCTTCGCCGGTGGATTTCATTTCCGGCGAGAGGTAAGCGTCCATGCCGCGCAGCTTGGAAAACGAGAAGGCCGGAACCTTGACATACCAACGCTCTTTTTCGTTGCCGTAGAGCTGGTCAATGCCTTGATCGCGCAGACTTTGACCTAAGATGACCTTGGTCGCAATGTCGGCAAGGCTGTAGCCAGACGATTTGGACAGGAACGGCACGGTACGCGAGGAGCGCGGATTGACCTCGATGACATAGACCTTTTCACTGGGGCTGACGATAAACTGAATGTTGTAAAGCCCGATAATGCCGATGCCGAGTCCCAAACGCTTGGTGTAGCTTAAAATGCGCTCCTTGACCTTGCTCGAAACGCTGAAGGTCGGATACACGCTGATGCTGTCGCCCGAGTGAATGCCGGTGCGCTCGATAAGCTCCATAATACCCGGCACAAATACGTCCTTGCCGTCGCAGACAGCGTCTACCTCCAATTCCTTGCCGGAGATGTACTTGTCGACAAGCACCGGTTTGTCTTCGTCGATTTCGACCGCCGTGCGCAAGTAATGCCGTAACATTTCTTCGTTGGAAACAAGCTGCATGGCGCGGCCGCCGAGAACAAAGCTCGGACGCACCAAAACCGGATAGCCGATTTCGGAAGCGGCCTTGATGCCGTCCTCAATTTTGGTGACCGCTTTGCCTTTCGGCTGCGGAATGTTCAAGCTCTCCATGACCTTTTCGAACGCGTCGCGGTTTTCGGCTTTTTCGATGGCGTCCACATCCGTACCGATGATCTTGACGCCTCTGCGGCGAAGCGGTTCGGCAAGATTGATGGCCGTCTGGCCGCCAAGGCTTGCAATCACGCCGACGATCGGCTTTTCAAGCTCGATAATGTTGGTGACATCCTCCACCGTGAGCGGCTCGAAATACAGCTTGTCGCTGGTGGTATAGTCGGTCGAGACCGTTTCGGGATTGTTGTTGATGATAATGGCTTCGTAGCCCATGTCCTTGATGGTCATGATGGCGTGAACCGTCGAATAGTCGAATTCTACGCCTTGGCCGATGCGGATAGGACCCGAACCGAGAACAATGACCTTTTTCTTGCCGCTGACCACCGATTCGTTTTCATCTTCATAGGTCGAATAGAAGTAGGGAATGTAGCTCTCAAATTCGCTGGCACAGGTGTCGATCATCTTGTAGACCGGGAAAATGCCGTTTAGCTTGCGCATTTCGAATACGTCAAGCTCTTTTTCGCCCCACAGGTCGGCAATGGCGCGGTCGCAGAAGCCCATGCGCTTTGCCTTGCGAAGAATGGCTGGGTCGTCCTTGCCGGCGGCAATTTCGCGTTCGGCGGCGACAATGTTCTGGAACTTTTCCAAGAACAGCATATCGATGCCGGTTGCGTTGCAGATAACGCCGAGGTCAACGCCGTCGCGTAACATTTTGGCAATGGCAAAAATACGGTCGTCCGTGCCGCCCTTGATGTATGTAAGAAGCTCTTCGAATTTCCACTCGTCGAACTTCTTCATGTGCAGGTGATACACGCCGATTTCAAGCGAACGGATGGCTTTGAGCAAGCTTTCTTCGAGCGTTCTTCCCACGCTCATGACCTCGCCGGTCGCTTTCATCTGTGTCGACAGATGGTTGTTGGCATCGGCAAACTTATCGAACGGAAAACGCGGCATTTTGGTGACTACATAGTCAAGCGTCGGCTCAAAGCTTGCCGGCGTGTTTGCAATCGGAATCTCATCGAGATGAAGCCCGACCGAAATTTTGGCCGAAACGCGTGCTATCGGGTAGCCGCTTGCCTTGGAGGCAAGGGCAGACGAACGCGAAACGCGCGGATTGACTTCGATGAGAAAATATTGGAAGGACAGCGGATCAAGCGCAAACTGCACGTTGCAGCCGCCCTCGATTTTGAGCGCACGGATGATTTTCAAAGCACTGTCGCGCAGCAGCTGATATTCCTTGTTGGTGAGGGTCTGGCTGGGCGCGATGACGATCGAGTCGCCGGTGTGGATGCCGACCGGGTCGATGTTTTCCATGTTACAAATGGTAATGGCCGTGTCGTTGGCATCGCGCATGACCTCGTATTCGATTTCCTTGTAGCCCTTGATGCTCTTTTCCACCAAAACCTGATGAACCGGCGAAAGCTCTAAGGCATTTTTCATGGTTTCGCGCAGTTCTTCTTCGTTGTCGGCAAAGCCGCCGCCCGTGCCGCCGAGCGTGAACGCCGGACGAAGCACAACCGGATAGCCGATCTTTTTGCCGGCCTCGACGCCTTCTTCAATGGTGTGCGTGATGACCGACGGCAGCACCGGTTCGCCGATGCGTTCGCATAACTCCTTGAACAACTCTCTGTCCTCGGCCATTTCGATGCTGGCAGACGACGTGCCGAGAAGCTCCACGCCGCATTTTTCGAGCGTGCCGCTCTTTTCAAGCTGCATGGCAAGATTTAAGCCGGTTTGGCCGCCAAGTCCCGGAATGAGCGCGTCGGGATGCTCGCGGCGGATGATTTTTGCAAGATAGTCAAGCGTTAACGGCTCCATGTAGACCTTGTCGGCAATGGCGGTGTCGGTCATGATGGTGGCCGGGTTGGAGTTGACGAGAACGACCTCGTAGCCTTCTTCCTTTAAGGCAAGGCAGGCTTGCGTGCCGGCATAGTCGAATTCGGCGGCTTGTCCGATCACGATCGGTCCCGAGCCGATGACCATGATTTTTTTCAAATCGGTTCTCTTAGGCATTTTCGTCCTCTCCTTTCGCACTTCTCATGATATCGATGAACTTGTCAAACAGATAGGAGCTGTCCTGCGGGCCGGGCGCGCTTTCGGGGTGATACTGCACCGAAAAGACCTTGTCGGCTTTGCATTCCACGCCCTCGACCGTGTTGTCAAGCAGATTGATGTGCGTGATGGCAAGTCCCGTGCCCTCCACGCTTGCCGCGTCCACGGCATACGAATGGTTTTGGCTGGTGATCTCGATTTTGCCGGTCGCAAGGTTCTTGACCGGATGGTTGCCGCCGCGGGGGCCGAATTTTAATTTATAGGTCTTTGCGCCATACGCAAGCGAGATCATCTGATGGCCGAGACAAATGCCGAAGATCGGCAGCTTGCCGCGCAGTGCCTTGACCAGCGTGATGACCTCGGTCACATCCTCCGGGTCGCCCGGGCCGTTGGAGAGGAATACACCGTCCGGCTTCATGGCAAGTACGCTTTCGGCATCCGTGTCGAACGGAACGACCGTTACGTTACAGCCGCGCGCGTTGAGCGAACGGATGATGTTGAGCTTGATGCCGCAATCGACGGCAACGACATTGTATTTCGGATTCGAGGTGCGGCTGTACCACCGCTTTTTGCTCGAAACAAAGGACACAACGTCGTGCTTTACGGGTGTTTCCGCAATGATCTTCAAAGCGCTTTCGACGGTTGTGTCCTTTTGGCAGATGAGCGCCCGACGACTGCCTTTTTCGCGAATCGAGCGTGTGAGCTTTCGTGTATCGATGCCGGAAATGCCCGGAATGCCGCATTCCTCCATGACCTCGGAGAGCGTCTTGGTGTAGCGGAAGTTGGACGGAAAATCGTTGTATTCACGCACGATAAGACCGCCGATGGTCGGATTTTTGGTTTCATAATCCTCGTCCGAAATGCCGTAATTGCCGATGAGCGGATACGTCATGACCACCATTTGTCCGGTATAAGACGGATCGGACAAAATTTCCTGATAACCGACCATGGAGGTGTTGAAAACGACTTCACAAACGGCATCCGTGCTTCTGTCGCCGAACGCATAGCCGAAATATTCGCTTCCGTCCTCCAAAATGAGTTTCCTGTCAAATTGCTTTTCCAACGTGCTTGACCGACCCTTTCTTTTTCGTTCCGGCAGATGTTTCCTTGCGCCATGCCGGAAAAACGGACACAGGGACATATGTTTTTTTCTTCTTATTATAGCATTTTGTCCGTTGTTTGTCAAGAACGGAAACGGCGGGAAGAATGCCGAATTCTCACAGTAAAACCGTAGGCACAATCGTGGATATTTGCCAAGAAAACCGGCGAAAAACAAACAGCCGCGACTGTGCTGTATCGCGGCTGTTTACAAACTGTTATCGATTTATGAATGCGTGTAGAAATACACCTTTGACGCGCGTTTTTCGGAAAGCGTCACGCAAAAACCGTTTTTGGCAAGCGTGCCTCCGGAAATTTCGAACGCTTCGTTTGTGTCGGAATCGGTAAAGGTGTAAACGGCGTTTTCATCGATTCCGCCAAGGTCGAACGAAGCGGCGGTATAGGGAGACGTGTCGCGGCGGAACACCTGAACGAGCCCGTCTTTTCCGTCCGGACGGTCAAACTGCCAAGCGCACCACACATCGGTTTTGTCCGAAACCTCAGTAAGAGGATAGAAGTCCTCCGAAAAATACGGACGCGCTTTCAAATATTCCGCATAGGTCTTGCGTAAAAATTCCATTTTTTCAGGATCGTCGCCGAAGCTCTCGTCTTCGGCAAAGGTGAAGTTGGTGGCAAGCGATGCTCCATAGCTGCTGCGAATGCGGTAAAGGTCGTAGATTCTGCCGCAGCCGGTGCCGGAATAGGGCATCCAATTGTTGAAGGAAAGCGTGTGGCATTGGGAAGCGTAATCGTCGTAATTGGCCGGGCATTGGTAGTCGCTGCGCCAAAGCGGCACGCTGCGCCGGAGCATTTCGATGTCGATTCGTCTGCCGCCCGACGCGCAGTCGTCGATGATGAGATGCGGAAATTCTTCGAGCAGAGCGTCCCACAAACGGTACAGACCGTTGATGTAGGCAATCTCGTTCATGCCGACGCGGTTTTCTTCTTCAAAATCCACCCAAAACGGCTTCGGCCAGGTATTGAAATCGATGCGCAAGCAGTCGATTTGCAACGTTTTTATGTGTTCGTATAACATATCGTGGCAGGCTTGCCATGCAGCCTTGTCGCCAAGCTTCAATAACAGGTGTCCGTAACCGTCCTTGCCGCGGTCATAGAAATATTCCGGATGCTCTTTGAACCAAGCGGATTCGACGCGTGCCCGTTCCGGCTCGAACCACAGAAGAAACTTCATCCCGGCTGCGTGCGCCGCCTCGGATACATCAACAAGTCCTTTCGGATGAATATCGCGGCTGACCGACCAATCACCGGTGCGTAATGACCAATCGCCTTCAAATTCGTTGGGCGTGGGAAGCGTGCCCTTGCCGTACCA
This sequence comes from uncultured Eubacteriales bacterium, assembly GCA_900546385.1. GTDB lineage: Bacteria > Bacillota > Clostridia > Oscillospirales > CAG-382 > UMGS882. Next base: position 6,575 of record URCT01000014.1, read on the forward strand.
TCCGGCGTCCATCCATAAATACTCGTAAGGCAGCTTGTATTTCTTGATCGTTTCAATGCGTTTAAGCACCGAGGCGGTTCGCATACCGCCCCAGACGTTGGCGCAAAACGGTGCAAGCGTATCGCGGCCGGCACTGCCGATTTGCGAATAGCATTCTTTGACCAGCCGCCGCCACTTGTTCTGCGATTCGGTAACCGTGCCGGTATAGGGAAGCACCACAATGCTCGATGAGCGATATTTTTCGCCGGGCTTTAAGTAAAAATCGACCTTTTCAAGACCGGTACGGATGCGCACATCGTCCGTTCCTCGGTTTATCTTGCACTGCCAGCTGCCGCTCCAGCCGATGGCGAAGATAATACCGGCGTTCTCTTTGTGAATGTTGAAAAACGGCGCATGTCCCTCACTGGAACGTCCGCTCGAGGTGGAAAAGCTTTTTTCCTCGTTCGGATAAATGTGGTTGACGCGGCGGTTTTCGACGATCTTATCGACATCGCAGGCAAATTCGTCGGTCGTCCAGTTGGAGCCGCACGGCGCATAGATTTTGGTGGCCGTTTCCGGGTCGGGATAGTAGGCGGAAAAGCGATACGGCTCCTCGTGCGGCAGCGGAAGTGTAAAGTCTGCATCAAACAGCTCGGAGATCTGCCCGGTCGGCTCGTCCGACGTGTTTTCAAGCACGTTTACCCATTCGTAAGCGCCGTGTTTTCCAATTTTTTTGGCGATGCTAGTGAGCGTCAAGCCCTTGGCGAAGCGGTAGACCGTGATGAGCGAATCGCCGTTTTCGGTCTGCGTGGCCTCAAGAAGACTTTCGGTATGCGGTTTCCCGTCGTATAAAAAGCTGAAACGGGGACTGTTTTTTAAGAAATCCATGGATGTTCCTCCCAAATTTAATATTTACAGAAATAAACAGGTTCCGGCAACGGCAAGGAGTAATCCGAACCATTGCAGCGGCGTAAGACGCGTTTTGAAAAACAGCTTATCCGCGAGCGCCGAGCAGAGAATGCTTCCGCCCGTGACGGCCGGATACAGCACGGTGGCCGGCAGCAGCTCCGCACCGAACAGCTGCAACAGATAGGAAAAGCCGCCGACACACGCCGCGAAAGCCGATACGCCCCATACAAACCGCGCATCGGTCTTTCGGCCGAACGCTTCGCAAAGCGCGGCTTTTCCGTGCTTACGGTACAGCACGACGCCCAAAACCGATGTAAGCAGTACGCCGGAAAGCGCCGACCAAAACGCAAAGCCGAACGTGCCTGCCGTCGGCAGGACCGTTTCGACCTGATGCATTTTCGAAAGAATGCTGACAAAGCCGTTTAACACGAATACCGCGCCGCATAGCAGCCAAACACGCCCGGATACGCGCTTTTGCTGTCCGGAAGCGGCGTTGTATAACACGGTCGAGAGAATGATGAGCACAAGGCCGACCGAGCGTAAAACCGTCAAATCCTCTTGCAAGAAAAGCACGCCGTACAGATACGGCAGCGTCATGCCGCCGGTCATCAAAAATAACGTGTAAAGCGTCATGCCGCCCTTGGCCAACAGAAGAAAACCAATGAGCGTGTATACAAGGCATAAAAATTCTTTTCCGGCGGCAAGCGCAAGGGAAAACGGCGCAAAGAAATCGACCCGCGAACCGCCACAGACGGCGCAAAGAAGCGCAAAAAACACGGTTTTGACAACCCCGGTCGACCATAAAAACACCGTTCCGGCAAGCACCGCGCTGCCTTTTTTCTTTCCGTACAGCTTTTGAAAGACAAAACTTGCGGCAAGAAGCAGGTCTGCCGCGGCAATGAGAAAAACGCCTTGTAAATCCAAATGCGATAACTTCTTTCCTTTGAAATTTGATGAGATCTGAAAATCTTTTCTATATGGTATCACGAAAAATCTTATAAAACTATTGACTTTTCGTCCGAAACTATAATATAATAAGCAAAAATGAGAAAAGAAGGGAAGCCCGATGGCCTCCATCGTCAAAAATCAGAATCTGCCGCCGCTACCGGCGTGCGAGCTTTCGGTCAGCTATTCCGAAACCACCCGGAAAACGCATCGGTTTCAGATCGATAACCACTGCCACGACTGCTGTGAAATCTATGTAAACGTAACGGGCGACGTGTCGTTCATGGTGGAGGAAACGCTCTATCCCGTGTCGCACGGCGATGCCGTCATCACAAAGCCCTGGGAGCACCACCATTGCGTTTACCGCAGTGACCGGCCGCACAAGCATTATTGGCTGTTGTTTTCGGCGGAAAGCGAAGCGCTGTATCCGCATTTTTTCGACCGTGAGCCGGGAAAGCGGAATCTGATTTCTTTGCCGGCCGAACAAAAAGAAGCGTTAGTCGCACTCTGTCAGTCGCTTTTGGAAAACGGCGAGACCGCTTTGAGCCGCTATGCCGATTTTTTTGCCATACAGCGGCTTTTGGCGCATGGAGCGGCTCATTCACACGGAAAAGCAAGCGCGCTGCCGGAGGAGCTTGCCGCCATGCTTGCCTATGCGGCGGATGCCGCGCCGGGAGAGCTTTGCGCCGCAAGTCTTGCCGAGGCCGGTCACGTCAGCTTAAGCACCGCCGAACGGCTGTTTCGCGAATATATCGGCTTAACGCCGCTTAAATACATTACCGAAAAGCGGTTTGATAAGGCGCGCGCCTTATTAAAAAGCGGCAAAAACGTGACAGAAGCCGCTTTGGAGAGCGGCTTCTGCGACAGTTCGTATTTTATTCTGCAATTTCGTAAGCGGTACGGCATCACGCCGAATGCGTTCCGCCGACAGCCGTAAGGCGGCTTGCTTACGGCAAAAATCTTGCCGGACTCGGCTTGCCTTCGAGTTCGTCGGCCATGTTGAGCGCCAGCACGTTCCAGTTGACAAAGCCGGGATTCATGATCGGCTCGCGCGTTTCGGGATTGTAATATTCGTGCAGGTCGCCGGTTTTGCGAAGATCGTCGCCGAGAAGACTTAACGTGCGCTTGCACAGCTCTTCGGCTTCGGCGCGGTAGCCGTAATTCATAAGACCGCGGAAAACGGCATATTGCGCGATGATCCAGATCGGCCCCAACCAGTTGGAGGGATTGCCGGTCGGCTCGAGGTTGTACATCTTTTCATCCTTCGAAAGCGAACGGATGCCGCCGGGTGAGAAAAACGTGTTTTCGTCCATGATGTGGTCTTTGAGGGCGGATGCCTGTTCGGGCGTGGCAAAGCCGATGAGCATGGGTAAAAAGTTCGACCAGCACCGCACCTTGATAAAGAGCGTGTTCCAGAAAACGCCGAGTCCCTTGTGGAACCAGTCGTAGGGACGCGTTTTGATGTCCACATCCACGCTGTAAAACATCTTGTCGCGCGCGTCGTAGCATTCGTTCTGAATGGCTTCAACGAGCTTGTCGGCTTTCTCTGCATAGGAAACTGCATCCTCCGAAAGACCGAACGCTTCGCAGATCTCCGCCATGCTGCGCAGCTCACGTACAAGGAAGCTGTTTAAGAACACCGAAGCGGTGGAGAAGCGCGGACGGCCGAAGGTGGCAGGATCGTTGTCCACGCCGATCATGACGTCGTCTGCCCAAACGTACAGACCGCATTTTTCGTTGTAATAGTAACGGTCGTAGCATTCAAAATATTTTTTCAATTTGTCAAGGTCGCCGCGGATCCATTCGAAATCGTTCGCATAGCCGCTGACAAGGCAAATCTGCTGGCACAAGAACGGCTTATGCATATTGAGGATTTCGCCCTCGTTGTGCTTTTTGATGAGGTACGGCTCGGCGGCGTCCGGCTCGTTGACCATCATGGGTATGTAGCCGTCGGCAAGCTGGAAATTTAAGAAATTCTTCACGTTTCCCTTGCCGCATTCGATGAGCTTTTCGGCAAAATCCGGCTCAGTCTGTTCGTTTTCCGCAACGCCGATCATGGCGTACATCGCCCAGAACGTGTCCCAGTCCCAAAGGTTGCCGTCGTAGGCCGAACCCGGGTCAACAAAGGGATATTTGTAGTTGCCGTATGGCTTTTTCATGACCTTGTCGAGCTTGGAAAAAAGGTAGTCGCGGATAAGCTCGCGGTCGGTTTTGGTGTTGGACATGGTGGTGGCTCCTTTATTTTGGATTTTCTTTTTTTGCTGTTTGAAATTTTTTCTTAATACGTTCCGTGTCGTCGATTTCCGGCATTTTATACAGCCGTATAAACCCGCTCTCATTCAGATTTTTGAGAATGACCGCGCCGATCGGGAACAGAAAAAGTCCGCCGATGCCGCAGAGCTTTAAGCCGATATACATGGCCAAAAGCGTCGCCAGCGGATGCATCCCGACCGAGCTTCCGAGAATCTTCGGCTCGGCGATCTGCCGGATCACCGTTATTATACCATAAAGAGCCGCAAGACACAACCCCAATTTTGTATTTCCCGTAAAAAATGCACCAACGCTCCACGGAACCAGCACCGTTCCCGTACCGAATACCGGCAAAATATCCACAAGCGCGATGACAAGTGCCGAAAGCAGCGCATACGGCAGTCCCAAAATCGAGAACCCGACGGCAAGCTCGGCAAAGGTCATGACAAGCAGAATGGCATACGCGCGAAGCACCGATACCACCGTGTCGAAAAATTCGCGCTTGAGTTCTCGGATAAACGCCGCCTGCTTTTCCGAAAGCTGCCGCCGGATAAAGGCCGTTATGCGCTCATAGTCGCTCTCAAAATAAAATAACGCCAACAAAAACGTGCCGAACGATACAAATACGCGCGGAAGAGCCTTGAAAAACGCAAGAGCCGCATCGGCAAGTGCCGGAAGAAAGCGGTTCGCGGCGGCAAGAAGCAGCGTGTCTACGTCGCGGAAAATGCCGTCTAACTTCATCTGCACACGCTTTCCGAGATCCGGCGAAAGCTTTGCTGCAAATTTGGCGGCGGAATCGGCAAGCTGCCCGGCACGTTCCGACAGAGCACCGCTGTCAAACCCGGTTAACAGCTCCATCAGCTCTTCGGCTGTTTTGGAAACCAACAGCCACATACCGCCGAGCGTCACGCCGAAAAACAGCGCAGTGAACAGAAATACCGCAAGTCCGCGCGGCAGACGCACTTTTCGGCATAAAAACAGGATGACCTTTCGAAATAAGCACGCAAAGACAAAGGCCGCCGCAAACGGCAGCACCGCCAAAAACAGATAGCGGAAAAAGAGATACAAGCCGAGTCCGATGACAGCGGCCATGAGCAGCTTTGAAAAGACGCGCTTGACGGCGGATTCGTTCATGACGGCCTCCTTTGTGAAAAAGTGGATTTCGGAGTGTTTTCGATGCATATCGGAGTGAAAATGTAAATTTTTGCACCGTTCGCTTTCTAAAAGCGTGAAATCCGTGTCAAAATGCTTGATTTTGAAAGAGAACTGTGCTATAATATGCTATCATACAAAAAGGAATGAACCAGATTATGATCCATATTGCCATCCTCGGCTTCGGCGTGGTCGGCTCGGGCGTTGCCGAAGTTCTTTCGACAAATGCCTCCGAGCTTGCGGCACGTCTTGACGGAGAACAGCTCAATATCAAGCACATTCTCGATTTGCGCACGTTTCCGGAGCATCCGCTCGGCGACCGAGTGACGGCAGATTTTGAGACCATCGTCAACGATGAGGACGTTTTCTTGGTGGTGGAGACCATGGGCGGCTCTCATCCGGCCTATGAATTTTCCAAACGCGCCCTGCTTGCCGGAAAAAGCGTGGTCACCTCCAATAAAGAGGTGGTGGCGAATTACGGCGCGGAGCTGCTCGAAATTGCCCGGCAAAACGGCGTGAGCTACTTGTTTGAAGCAAGCGTCGGCGGCGGCATTCCGATCATCCGTCCCATGTGGCAGTGCCTTGCAGCCAACCGCATTCGTTCGGTTTCCGGCATTTTGAATGGGACCTGCAACTATATTCTCACAAAAATGGCCAAGGAGCACGCGGATTTTGATGCGGCTCTTGCCGAAGCACAGCGTCTCGGCTATGCCGAACGCAACCCGGCGGCCGACATTGAAGGCACGGATACCTGCCGGAAGATCAGCATTTTAACCTCTCTTGCGTATGGCGAACACGTGCGCCCGGAGCGAATCCTCTGCGAGGGCATCACGAATATCACCTATGACGACATCGCCTATGCCGAAGAATGCGGCTATGCCGTGAAGCTTCTCGGACGCGCAGCCCGCGCCGAGGACGGCAAGGTCTATGCGCTGACAGCACCGCACCTTGTGCCGAAAGACAACGCTCTTGCCGGTGTGAACGATGTGTACAACGGCATTTTGGTGGTCGGCAACATTGTGGAGGATGTGCTGTTCTGCGGCCGAGGTGCCGGAAGCTTGCCGACGGCAAGTGCCGTGATGGCGGATGTGCTGGATGTCATCCGCGATTGCCGCAAAACCATCGGCTGGAAAAATATAGAAGCCACGTTTTTGGGTGACATCGGCGATCATGTGACCGATTGTCTTATCCGCACCGCGGCAAGTGAAGAAGCCATCAAAGCGGCGTTCGGAAGTCAAACGGCCGTGCAGACGCGCGGCGAGAACCGGGTGTTCTTCACCGGAAAACGCTCGGAACGGGAGATCGACGAAAAATGCCGTGCGTTGGATGCCGAAGTTTTGAAATTGCGCGTGCTTGCGTAACGGATACCCACAGTATATGCATTTTCTCGGTTATAATCACATTTTTTTGCGAAAATATTCCGTGGAAAAATGTGTTAATATAGCACAAAAAGGAAATCAAAAAGGAAATTACAAAGGAGGAGCCACTATGCTCAAAAAGCTGCTTGCAGCTTTGCTTGCCGCCTGTGCTGTGCTGACATTTGCCGCCTGCGACAAGGAAGACACCAAAACACCCGACACCAAGCCCGATACCGCTGTGACCGATCCGGGCAAAACGGACACTTCAGCCGATGAAACCGAAATCGACTACACGTCCGACCTTTCCACCGAGCGCTACGACGGCTATAACTACCGTATGCTCGTGCGCAAAGGCAAGATCAATGACCAGTATCTCGAAGAGGATTCCGAAGACCTCGTGGAAAGCGCGACCTACAAACGCAACAAAGAAGTAGAAGATCGTTACGGCATCACCATCACCGTTTCCGAGTCGAACGATTCCAACTATGAAACCGACGCGCTCAACTCGATTCTTGCCGGCGACGATGCCTATGACCTCATTTTTGCCCATTCCCGTGCTGCTTTCGTGTATGCCATCCAAGGCGCGGCCATGAACTATAACGATATCAGCACCATCCACCTCGATAAGCCCTGGTGGACGCAGGACATCACCGACAGCTGCAATATCAACGGCAAGCTGTATGTGCTTGACGGCGATATTTCCTCGGCCGGTCTTGGCGCAACCATGTGTTTGTTCTTTAACAAGCGCATTTTTGATGAGAATGGCTATGACTATCCCTACGAAAGCGTCAAGGACGGCGATTGGACCTTCGACGAGTTCGCGTATTACGCCAAAAAGGGCGGCGCGGATTTGGACGGTGACGGCGTGATGGATCCCGAAGTTGACCAATACGGCTTCCGTGCCGAAGAATGGGAATCGCCGATGAACATTCTTTATACCGGCGGCCAGAAGATTTACAATAAAAACGACGCGGGCGAGCTGGAGCTGACGCTGTATTCCACCAAAACGGTTGAGATCTACGACGAATATTTCAGCCTTCTCAACAACGAGTCCTGCATTATCTTTACCCGCACCAACGGCTATAAGGGCAGTGGAATGTTCTCCGAAGGCAGAGCCATGTTCACCGATACCGAGCTTCGTCATGCACAGACGTTACGTAACATGGACGACGATTTCGGCATCCTTCCGTATCCGAAATTTGACGAAGACGATGAATATGCTACGGCTACCAACGGCGGCTCGCATCTGCTTGTCATTCCGATCACCGTCAGCGATGTGGAGCGCACCGGTGCCATCACCGAAGCACTCTGTGCGATCAGCTCGCGTGAAGTCATTCCGGCCTTCTACGAAAAATCCTTGAAGAGCAAATATGCGCGCGATGAGGAATCCGAAGAAATGATCGATATCATCCGCGCCAGCCGTGTGTACGATATCGGCTATGTGGCAGGCGGCACCTTCCAGTCCTGCGGCTTTGACCTTGCAAATTCCACCAACCACGATTTCGCTTCCTACTATGCGGCAGGCGAAACGGCGGCAAAGGTTAAGCTTGCAGAATTCAACCGCGATTATGCCGGTCTTGAATAAACCGAAAAAATAGAAAAATTCCGGTCAGATCTACCCGATCGACCGGAATTTTTTGTCCATAATCGAATTGCTTTTCCCGATAACAAAATTGCTTTATTCGATTATTCTATTGACAGAGACGTTTTTGTGTGGTAAGGTAAAGGCAAGGAAAATGTCGGCGGCAATCAACCTTAAAAATCTAAAAACAAAAGGGAGAAATCGCTATGAAACCACATACTTCTTGGGGCTATGAGCACTATAAGCCGTTGTTTTATGCGTCGGGCGATATTTATATATGCCGTATCGCACCGTTTGCGGGCGGTTTTACATTTGATACGAAGGAATATCCGGACACCGCTTTTGAGGTGTATCTGCGCAAGCGTTCGGAAACGGAATTTACGTGCGTCGGCAGGATGACCGGACGGACGTTTACCGTAAGGGAGCTGGATGATGCGACGGATTATGCGTTTTATGTATGTGAAAACGGGAAAAAGAGCCGTGAGCGGCTTGTGCGGACCGGAGAGGGAATCGGCGACAGCCATGTGATCAATTACCTGCATCCGGACGATGAGATCTATGCGTTTTCCGGCCGCTATCTGTGCAGTCCGTCGCTTGTGCGGCATCCCGACGGCTTCTTGCTTGCTTCCATGGATCTATATCAAACCCGGTATCCGCAGAATCTTACCTTGATTTTCCGTTCGGACGACGACGGTGTGCATTGGACGCATCTTGCGGAGCTGTTTCCGTGCTTTTGGGGGAAACTGTTTATCCACCACGGCAAGCTGTATATGTTCGGCGCATCGACCGAATACGGCGACCTGCAAATCGGCTGCTCCGAAGACGGTGGCAAGACCTGGAGTGCGCCGACGGTTTTGTTCCGCGGCTCGGGCGGCAAAAACGGTGAAAGCGGATGGCAGTGCAACCCGGAACCGGTCGTCGAGTATCAGGGGCGCATTTGGTATACGGTGGAGTGGGGACAGTGGGAGAGAGGCTATCATGCGCCGGCAGTCTTATCCGCACCGGTTGATGCGGATCTGTTAAATCCCGAAAGCTGGACAGTCACGCAGCCGGTCAAATACGATAAGAGCTGGAAGGGGCTTCCGCCCGGAGACAGCACCGGCAATATCGAAGGAACCTTGACGGTGTTCCCGGACGGGAAGCTGTATGATGTCATGCGGTACGATATGACAAAAACCACGCCGAACGGCGGCATGGCCATCATCTACCGGGTGGACACCGAGCATCCGGAGGAACCGCTCACCTTTGTGCGAACCATGGATTTTTATGCGAACTATGCGAAATTCGAGATTTTGCACGACAAGGAAACCGGCGCGTATCTGACGATCGCTTCACGTTTCCAAGACCTTGCGCATGCGCATTGCCGCAACCTTTTGTCGCTTATGTATTCTTATGATATGGTCACCTGGCACGTGGCGTGCGACATTTATGACAAGTCTGACGAGGATCCGCAAAAAATCGGTTTTCAATACGTGGATTACTTCGTGGAAAACGAGGATATTCTCTTTCAGTGCCGTGTCGGATGGTATGGCGCGGCAAGCTTCCATGATGCCAATTATGCAGTGTTCGACCGCATTCGGAATTTCAGACAGCTTTTGAAATAAGAAAGCGTGCTTTCCGGCGATGGCAGAAAACAATAACAAAACCGACGTCTGCGCAGGTTTCATCCGGTGCGGACGTCGGTTTTTATCGTTTTAATTCTGTTTTACGCTCTTAACGTTACACCGAAATCGCGTTCCAAGCCGTTCAAGATTTTGTTGACGATCTTGTCGCAGTCGGCGTCCTCAAGCGTTTTTTCGGGCGAACGGAGCGTTAAGCTGTAAGCCATGGACTTTTTGCCGAGGCCCAGTCTTGCGTCACGGTAAATGTCAAATACTTCCACGTGTTCCAGCATCTTGCCGCCGTACATAACGATGGCTTTCTTCAATTCGCCGGAGGTCAGCTTTTCGTCGCAGACAAACGCAAGGTCGCGTTCGATGGCCGGGAATTTCGGCAGCGGTTTGTAGTGCTTTTCCGGCTTTTCGAGTGCAAGCAGCGATTCGGTGTCGCAAATGCAGGCATACACCGGCAGGTCGAAGCCGTAATTTTTGGCAATGTTCGGATGAACCTCACCGAACACGGCATATTCCGTGCCGTTTTTGTCGCAAAGTGCGGCGCATCTGCCCGGATGGAAATAGGGAAGATCGGTCTTTGCGATCGCTTCGGTGTCCTCCACGCCGAAGACCGACAAAACGTGCTCCGCAATGCCCTTCATGTAGAAGAAATCACCGTTGTTGTAGAACGCAATGACGGTGGTCAGACGTTCGTCCGGCTGTTCGCTGAAGGCGCGCTTGATGTAGACCTTGGCGTTTTCGTAAATGGCACAGGTTTTGTTGCGGTAGCGGCGGTTGGCGGCGAGCACTTCAAGTACGCTCGGAAGCGCGATGGTGCGCATAATGCTGGTGTCTTCGCCGAGCGGATTGGAAATCACGACCGAATCGCGTTCCTTGGCGTCGGCGGTAAGGCCAATGTTGTCATAATACTTCGGGCTGATGAACGAGTAGGTCTGGATCTCGTAGAAGCCGTGCAGCGTTAACAGATTGTTGAGATCGGCTATGCTCTTCTGACGGGCGTTGCGGCCGCCGACAATGGCTTCCGATTTGAAGTTGGTGGTCGGAATCTTGTCATAGCCGTAAATGCGGATGACTTCTTCGGCGATGTCGTGCATACCCTCCAAATCGGCACGGTAAGACGGCGGATAAAGCTTGCCGTCCTCAAGACGGATGTCAAGCCGCTTGAAGGTGTCGAGCATGGAATCAACCGGTACGTCGGTGCCCAAAAAGGCGTTGATCTTTTCCGGTTCAAACGGAATGACCGTCTGCGGTGCTTTTTCCGGGAACACATCGATAATGCCCTCCACGACCTTGCCGGCGCCGAGCAGCTCGATAAGCTCACAGGCGCGTTCGATGGCCGGCAGCGTGTTTTCGCGGTCAAGGCCTTTTTCGTAACGGCCGCTGGCCTCGGTGCGCAGTCCGATATCGCGCGCCGTCACACGGACGCTCGGTCCGTTGAAGTTGGCCGATTCAAAGACAATGGTCTTGGTTTCGGGGATGATCTCACTGTTTTCACCGCCCATGACACCGGCTACAGCAACAGCTTTTTCCGCGTCGGCGATGACGAGCATCTTGTCGGTGAGCGTGCGTTCCACACCGTCGAGTGTGGTGATCTTTTCACCCTTATCGGCGCGGCGCACCGTGATTTTGCCGCCCTTTAAGTAGTTGTAGTCAAAGGCGTGCATCGGTTGGCCGTACTCTAAGCAAACATAGTTTGTGATATCGACGATGTTGTTGATGGGGCGAACACCGCAGGCGCGCAGACGTTCTCTCAACCACTTGGGCGAAGGCTCAATCTTGATATCCTCGACCACACGTGCCGTGTAGCGCGGGCAGAGAGCCGCATCCTTGACTTCGATGCTTAAATAGTCGTCTATGGTCTTGCCGCCGTGCTTTTCGGCATGAACGACCGGTGTGTGCAGATGAAGCGGTTCGGCAAAGGAAGCGGCCGTTTCACGGGCAAGCCCGATGACCGACAGGCAGTCCGGACGGTTGGAGGTGATTTCAAATTCCACGGCTACGTCGTTTAAGCTAAGTACATCCTTGATATCGTCGCCGGGTTTGCAGTCCTCTTGCAGTAAAAAGATACCATTTTCTTCGGCATACGGGAAGTCGTTGATGGTAAGGCCGAGTTCGCCGAGCGAGCAGAGCATGCCGTTGGAGGGCAGTCCGCGCAGCTTTCCGGCTTTAATGGAAACGCCGCCGGGAAGGGTGGAGTGGTCGAGCGCGGCCGGAACGAGTGCGCCGGGCTTGACGTTCTGTGCGCCGGTGATAATCTGGATCGGTTCGCCCTTGCCGACATCCACCATGCAGATAAGCAGATGGTCGGAATCGGGATGCTTTTCGACGGAAAGCAGTTTGCCGACGACCACGTTGTTTATTTCCTTGCCAAGCTCCTCATAGCCCTCGACCTTGGAGCCGGTGAGTGTCATTTTGTCGCAATATTCTTTCGGTTCAAAGGAGCGGTCAACGTAGTCCTTTAACCAGTTCATAGAGAGTTTCATAGGTGTTTCAACCCTTTCGTTAAAATTAAGAGGTGCGAAATTTGCTTTTAAGGCATTTCGCGAAAGCCCTTGCCGATGATGTCGCTTGTGTTGGAGATAAGCACAAACGCGTGCGGATCGATCTCCTTGACCACCTTGTGAAGCGATACGGCCTGCGAGCGGCTTAAGGCGACCAAAATCATCTTTTTGCTGTCGCCGGTAAAGCAGCCGGTTGCATCCCATGCGGTTGCACCGCGGTGAAGATTGATGTTGATATATTCGATGACCGGGTCGCTTTTGGCGGTCACGATGATGAAATATTTGGAAAGATTGATGCTTTCAATGACCGAATCGACCATAAACGTCTTGGCAAGCAAGCCGATAAGCGAAAACAAGCCGGTTTGGATGTTGAACACGAAAAAGACTGAGCAGACCACCAAAACGTCCGCGGCAAATAATGCCTGTCCGACGTTGATGTGTAATTTGTCCTTTAAGATGAGCGCCACAATGTCCGTGCCGCCGGTCGAGCCTTTTAGGTTGAAAATGATGGCTGACCCGAACGCCGGAAGCAGAACGGAAAAGCATAAATCGAGAAGCGGCTCGTTCGTGAGCGGCTTGTCAAGCGGCAGCACCGCTTCGAAGAAAAACAGAAACGCCGACATGAGAAGACTGCAATACACCGTGCGTATGCCGAAACGCCGTCCCAAAAACGCAAAACCGATGAGTAGGAGAACCACGTTCATTACACCGACAAACGTCGCCGGCGTGATGCCCGGCACCAGCTTTCCCACAAGCACCGAAATGCCCGAAAGCCCGCCGGTTGCAAAATTGTTGGGATACTTGAAAAAGTAGATGCCGACCGTCATAAGAAACGTGCCGAGCGTCAATAACAGATAGTCCTTGACGGTTTGTATGGCAGAAGCTTTCGGCGGCTTTGCGGCGGCAGCCGTTTCCGGTTGTCTTTCCATATTTTTAGAATTGTCCCAAGAAGCGCACGTCGTTGTCGTACAAAAGACGCATATCCGAAATGCCGTACTTGGTCATAACGATTCGTTCAATGCCCATGCCGAACGCAAAACCGGAATACACGTCCGGATCAATGCCGCTCATGCGCAGCACGTTCGGATGCACCATACCGGCGCCTAAAATTTCGATCCAGCCCTCACCTTTGCAGACGCTGCAGCCCTTGCCGCCGCAGACAAAGCAGCTGACATCGACCTCGCACGACGGCTCGGTGAACGGGAAGTGGTGCGGACGGAAGCGAATCTCGGTCTTGTCGCCGAACATTGCTTTGGCAAACGTCTCAAGCGTGCCCTTTAAGTCAGCCATGGTGATGTCCTTGTCAATGACAAGTCCCTCGCACTGGTGGAACATCGGCGAATGGGTGGCGTCCACTGCGTCGGAACGGTATACACGGCCGGGCGAAATGACGCGGATCGGCGGCTTTTGGTTTTCCATGGTGTGAACTTGGACGGTACTGGTCTGGGAACGGAGAAGAACCTTGTCGGTGATGTAGAAGGTGTCTTGCGTGTCGCGTGCCGGATGAAATTCCGGCGTGTTGAGCGCGGTGAAGTTGTAGTAGTCGGTTTCGACCTCCGGGCCTTCGGCGATGGTGAAGCCCATGCCAAGGAAAATGTCCTCAAGCTGGGTCTGAACCTTGGTGAGCGGATGCAGTCCGCCGATTTCGAGCTTTGCGGCAGGAAGCGTCACGTCGAGCGTTTCGGCTTGAATCTTCTTTTGCGTTTCAAGCTCGGTGACATGGTTTCTTGCCTTTTCAAAAGCCTGCTCGATGGAGGAACGAATGCTGTTGCCGAGCTGGCCGATGATCGGACGTTCTTCGGCGGAAAGCTGTGCCATGCCCTTTAAGATGGCGGCAAGCTCGCTTTTTTTGCCGAGATACGCCACACGCATCTGTTCCAGGCCTTGCGTGTCCGAAACCTTTTCAAGGTCGGCCAACGCTTTTTGTTTTAACGCTTCTAACTTTTCTTTCATGGTGTTTGTCTCCTGTTATATAGATTCTTTTGTTTTTCGGAATCGCCTTAAAAAGGCGAAAAAAAACGCCCCGAAAAACGGGACGAATGATCGCGGTACCACCCATGTTCCTGACAAGTCAGGCACTCTTGCTCCGCAAAAACGGAACGTGACGTATAACGGCGTTACCCGTTGACGGCTTTGACCGCCACCGCTCCCAAGCGAAATGCCGTATCGCCCGCACAAGGATCTTTTCAGCGCACGATCCCTCTCTGCGTATGCGTTTTTGCCATACAGCGCTCTTGTTCGATGCGTTTGGACATAGATATCCGATTACAGTGACAGTATACCATACCTTTTTCAAAAATGCAAGCCTTTTTTGCGAATTCGACGTTTTGAAGCAAAAAAACTTGTTTTTTCGCCCAAACTCCGGCAAAAGAAACAAACCGCCTCCGGAAAACCGAAGGCGGTGTAGCTGTTTTATGCCGGAACCGTCATACCTTCCATTTGCCGGCATAGGCGGCGAGTTCCTCCTTGACGGCCGTAAACGCATCCGTGTTCCGTATCCCGTCGAAAACCGGCTCTTCCATGGCGCATAACACACAGGCGGCCGTGTTGTCGGTGTTGCCGGTAGAAAAAGAGCCGTCCTCAAACCCGATAAACAGTAACGATGTGTGTTCCTCCTTGCTTTCGCACTGCTCTAAAAAGCGGATGGTGTGTTTGGCGGCGTTTTGCAAATGGTCAAGTGCTGCCCGAGTTTCTCCGATACTTGCGTAATGCTCGGCAAGCAGCGTGTGCGTGTAGCTCAAAGACGAATGGAAAAAGCCGAAATCGCCGTTTTCAAACAGTAAGTGAAGCAGAGCGACGGATTTTTCCCGGATTGTTGCCTGCATTTCATCGGTATAGGCGCATTCGCCCGCATCGAGCTTGGCGTTCGGAAAGCACAGAGCGTTGTCGAGAAACTGAATGAGTGTGTAAAGTTCTCTTTGCTTTGCCCGAAAGCGTTCCGTGCCGTCCTTGACGGCGGATAACAGACATTCTCTCAAAACGCACATAGGCGGCATGGATTCGGCAAGCTTCAAGGCTTTTTCTTTGTTTCCGGCGTCTTTGTAGGCGTAGCAAAGTAACTGCATTGCGTCATGGCGCAAACGGTCGTCGGTACAGCCGGCGAGAAGGGACTCTCCGAGACGCAGTATCTCGTTTCGGTACTTTTCGGCAAGAGCGCGCTGTTCCTCCGCTTCGCTCTGCTTGGCTTGGTCATATTGCGAATCGGAAATATACATTAGATCGTGCATAAGCGCATGATTTTCCGGATATCGGCGCAAGCCGTCCTCTAAGATATCGCGTGCTTTTTCGTAGTAGCCGCGCGAAGAATAGCCGTCGGCTTCTTTGCGGATATCGCCGATGATTTGCTCTCTCTTGGAAATATCCACGCCGAGCAGATAGTCGGTAGTGACATGAAACAGATTGGCAAGCGGCGCGAGAAGTGATACGTCCGGCATGGCGGAATCGTTTTCCCAGCGGCTGACCGCCTGTGCGGAGACCGAAAGAAGCTCCGCGAGCTTTTCTTGCGTCATATCGGCTTCCCGGCGCAGTTTTTTGATGATCTGACCAAAAGTCATGGGTGATTCTCCTTAAAAATTGATTTTACAGATCCGGACTGTGCTTTTATTATACCAAACTTTGCGGATTTGTCCATAGCTTTGTGATTGAGATTTTTTCAACTGGCGGTTGAAATGGCATAAAAAAGCCGCTCTCGGTCTTTCCCGAAAGCGGCTTGCAAACTATGAGATTTAGGTGTTTTCTACCGTGTCGATAATGCTTTGTATAAAGGCGTTTTCATCATCCGGATGCGCTGCTTTGTAGGCAAGAGCCGCTTCATACAGGCTCTTGGCTGTGGCGTTGCCGTAATAGGTAATGCCGTCCTTCTTCACATACGCGCGCACGTGCAGAAGCTCCTTATAGAACGCTGCTTTTTGCGGAATGCCGCAGAGCGTTGCCGCAAAGGAGACCGTTTCGCCGGAGATGTCTTCACGCAGATGGTTGATGTTCTGTTCGGCACTGTATGCAATGCCCGTGGATACGGTTTGGGGCGTGTTCAGCTTGTCGTTTGCAAGAATGAACCGACTGTCTTCGCCGCCGCAGATCGTGCTGTCGGTAAAATACTTGTCGCGCGTGACCATAAAGCCGATCTCATCACAGGGGAAGGCAGCTGCTTTGTTGAACACCGTGTTAAAGCGAATGCCGCTTACGCCGCTTGTGCGGATGGAGGTCTCGTCGGATGTGACAGGCGTTTCCGTGGCGTTGAAATCCGCATTTTTCGGAACACAGGCATAGACGGCCGGCACCCATTTCCGGTTTGTAAAATCGCGGCCGCGGATGACGATATCGTTTTCGTACACTTCGACCGTAAGGCCTTCACTGCCGGGAACGCCCTTGTTGGCATCTGACCACAAATAGCCGCAGGAGGCCGTGTTCACATAGCTTGCACCGGTCGTGCCGCCGTTGATAAACGGTGCTTTCGAATGTAAGTTCCAATGGCTGTGACCGGTAAAGAGCACCGTGTTCGGGTAGCCTTCGATGATGGCCTGCATTTTGTCGTCGTCGTTAATGCCGCTCCAGTTCTGACCGGCAAACGACCCGGCAACCGTGTTGTCGATGGATTGATGCATAAAGACAAAAGCGTTGGCGTTTTCGGAGGAGGCTTTGTTTAACAGTCCGCGCAGCCATTCGCGCTGTGCTTCGCTGAAATAGCCGTCGGCTGTGCCTTGCTTATTGTCGGCGGCGTCAAACGTGCCGCGCGCTTCTTCACCCATGAAAATGAAATAATCGCCGTCAATGACTGCATAACGGTAGAATTCGTTTTCTTCCCAACCGGCAAATTCGCGGAAGCGTTTCCAGTTGTTGTCGAAAAACTCACCGCTTGCCGCACCTTCGGTTTGCTCATAATAGAATTCATGATTGCCGACCGTGTAATAAAACGGCATATCCGAAAGACCGGTATCAGAAATATATTTGGCGAGAACGGCATATTCTTCCGGCTTTCCGAGATTGACGTTGTCGCCTGCCGTAAAGACACCGATCGAGGATGCACGGCGGTTTTGAATATCGGTAAAGGCGGCAAGAACGTTTTTGCCGTTGTTACTGTCATAGTTTTCCGAAACGTGCAGGTCGGAAATAACGTCAAACGAATATAAAAGCTTGCCGAG
Source organism: uncultured Eubacteriales bacterium (assembly GCA_900546385.1). GTDB lineage: Bacteria > Bacillota > Clostridia > Oscillospirales > CAG-382 > UMGS882. The sequence goes on from URCT01000014.1 coordinate 24,005, forward strand.
AGAAGCCGCCGTGTATTCGATTTCACAGTACACGGCATCTTCCGAAAGCACGGCTGTCCCGTTTTGCACGTCATACGCAGAACCGGTCACACCGTATGCATACAGCCGCGAAGTTTCGGACGGAATGAGGTTTCCCGACGTCGGCACATACGTGTATTTGCCGGTGTTTTGGTCATACGTGCCGTAGCCGATATAGGTATAGCTTTCGAGAATGCCGTTTTGGTCGCCCCAATAGAACAGAACACCGTCGGTGACGGTTTCGGCGGCAGTGGCTGTCATGACGCCGTCCGCATAGCCGACCGGGGCATTTTCGGCACGCTCGAAGGCCACACTTGCCGGAACGATCGGCAAGCCGGAACTTTCCGCAACGGTAAAGGTGACGCTTTCGACGACCGTGTAGCCGCCGTCCTTTAAGAGATAGACGGTATAGCCGCCGGGATCGGACGGCGCGGTAAAGGTCATGGTTCCGTCACCGGCATTCGGCACGTATTTCCAGGTTTTCATATCGGGAGTGCCGTCGCCGGGACGACTGCTTCCTTTTCCTTTATAAATGCAGACCCAGGCTTGGGTAGAGGCAGCGCCTTTATAGGTAACCGTGATGGTTTCATCGGGACGGTAGACCGATTTGTTGATAAAGACTTTTTGCTGTTTGGCAACTTCAAAGGAAAGACTTTCCAAAGGAACATAGCCGCCTCCGTCCGAAAAATAGTAAAGGGTGTATTTGCCCGGTTCTGCCGGGACTTTCATTAAGAGCGTACCGTCGCTTGCGGCATATTTGCAGTATTTCCAGGAATAGTCGTTGTAATTGTTGCTGTTCGGGATGACGCCGGAGGCAAAAACACCGACCCAGCTGCCGTCCGCCGGATCTGTTACGGTTACCGGAAGAGAGGTGCCTGGCGCAAACACGGTTTCGGCTAAAGCGATGTGCTTCGGCTTTTCGGGCTCGATCGCGGTGACGGAAAAATCATCGGCATATACAACGGCATCGGCGGAATCGACGCGGAAGCCGAATTCATACGTTGTGTCGTTCGGATTTAAGATCCCGGCGTTGACGGTTTCGGAAAAGTGATACTTGCCGTCGGAGGCTTTATACTTGAAATTGCGCATATTGTAGTAATGATCCGCATGGTAATCGGTTTTAGCCGAATACAGATAGAGGGTCACGTAGCTTTCGGTGACAGCTGCGTCCGGATCAAACCAAAACGTGCAGTCAAACCGATAGGCTTTGTTCGAGTCGAACGAAAGCGGAAGCAGCGAGGCTTTGGTTTCAAACCAAGCGTATTTGGTGCTGGTAAACTTAAATACATGGTTGGCACCGGTTTCGTCGGTTGGGTCGGCTGCTACCGCCGCGTCGGCAGAGTTGGTATAAAATCCGGCGTCGGCAATGACGGAAATGTTTTCCGCATTCCCCTGCGGAATCTGTTCGGTGCTTTCCGCCATGACCGCTATGGAGAATAGGCCGATAAGCACGCAAAGAATAAGAGACAGTGCGAAAGAGTGTTTGCGAATGTTCATTTCTCGGACTCCTTTTTTGAAAATCGGATAAAATATCCCACTCAAAATTATAACAGGTATCCTCTTGCAAGTCAATTGCCTATCTTTGCATTTTTTTGGAGAAACATGGCTGCTATTTTGTTTTTACAAAAAAAGGAGCGAAGAGAAAACTCTTCGCTCCGTGCAAACCGAAAGCCGGTAAAAAAGGAGAGATGTGAGTGAGAAAAAGGAAGACTTTCGGCTGTGCAGGCTTTAGGCGTTCAGAATGTCGTCAATGGCCGCTTTGTTGTCCTCGTAAGCTGCGCCGCCGGCGTCTTTCACGGCTTGAGCAGCTTCCTTCATGGAGGAGGTCACGGCCTTGCCGTAAGCAGTCACGACCTTGCCGTACATGGCGATGCGGATGTACGGACGGCTGACGATGGATTCACTGTAGGAAGCCTTCGGAATACCGGTGCAGACAGCCGTGTAGGTTACGTTGCCCTTGGTGTCCACATCATATTGCTTGTCCACAAGCACATTGCCCTCGTCGTCTTTCTGGTAAGCAACACCCGAAGCATACAGCTTCGAGGTTTCATAGCCTTCAGCCGTGAGGTCAAATTTCAGATCGTTTGCGGTCTTGCCGATGGTGTCAAGCACACTCTTTCTGGTAACAATGAAGCCGTATTCGAGCGCGGAAGCCTTGAGAGAAGCCGAAACAGATGCCGAGAAGCGGATGCCGGTCACGCTGTCAACGCGAACCGAAACATCGTTCGAAGCGGTCGGTGCCTTAGCGGCCTGATACCAAACTGCAAGATCATCGATGTAATACGTGCCCTGCGTGCCGTTTAAGCTGTTGATGATGCCGATCTGACCGATGGACGGAATATCCTCCGGCACACGGTAGGTGCGGCTGAATTCTTTCCATTCGCCCTCGGTGTAATTGATCTTTAAGGCATCCCATTTCGACCAATCGTTGCCGAGTGCATATTTCCAAATGTCCGGACCCGTGCCGCTGTCGGTCTGCGTGTCGGCGTAGGCGAGAAGTCGGCAAGCACCGCTCTGTCCCTTGGGAACAAAGACCTTACCGGTGATGGTGTAGAAGCCGGTGCTTGCTAACGGAGCCGAGAATTTGATGGTCGGACGCGAGTTGTCGTTCTTCTTGTTGACCTTGAGAACCGGATTGCCGGAGCCGGCCGGATCATAGGCGTTTTCATAGGTGGCAAACCAGGTTCTGGTCGAAAGCGTGCCGTTTCCGTCGGGATCATAGTTGGAGTCGGCAAACTGGTTGCTTTCACCGTTGTTGTCCCATTGAGGCTTGTCTTCGTAAACTTCGGAAGAGAAGTCTGTATAGTAGAGCAGCGTGCCGTAGTCGCCGGTTGCGGCAACGTCTTCAAACACGGCATGCAGCACGGTGTTGGTTTCCGGAACGGTGGTGAGGATATTTTCCTTGGTTCCGTCGGTCGACCAGCCTAAGAAGCTTTTCCGTTCGTTCTGAACGAGAACCAACGGAAGAGCGGCACCGACCGAGGCGGACTTGGAAGCGACCTCCGCTTCGCCGTTCATGTAGGTGAGCGTTACGCTCGGTGCATAGTAGATGGCATAATCATCGAGGTAGTAAACGTTGCCGTTGGCATTTCCTGCAAGCGAGAAGAAGCCGAGCTTTCCGAGCTTTGCATAATCGTTCGGAACGTTAACCTTTTCGGTCACGCTGATCCAAGAATCTCTGCCGAACGAGAACTTTCTGTAACGCTTATCCCAACTGTCACCGGTATCGTCCGTGTTGTTGATCTGAACGACTGTGTAGATGGCAGAGCCGTTGGAGGAGGCCGGAACATAGACCTTGTAGGAAATGGTGTAAGTGCCGGCGGCAAGAGAGGGTTCTGCGGCGCCGTTGTTGGTGAAGAAGGTTTCAAAGCGCGGATAGTTGCCGGTCTGCGTCATCTTCAAAACAGGGTTTGCGGCAGTTCCTGCCGGGTCGTTGACGATTTCGTTTTTCGCACGGCCATTCACCATGTTGCCGGTGTAGGTCGGGCCGAGAAGGGTGTCGTTCTTGTAGTTGCCGGCAAAGAAATTGTAATTGCCGGTGGCTGTGCTGCCGTCATCGTGCGTCCAACCGGTGTAGCTCTGCGCGGCGAAAGCGGTGTTGGAGAAATCGTTGTAGTAGATAAGGTTGCCGTATTCGTTCTGGGTTGCGATGTCTGCGAATACCGCATAAAGGGTAGTGTCATTTTCCGGGACACGGGAAATTATGTTTGCGCCGTCCGGCGTGGTCGACCAGCCCTTGAAGAGCTTGCCGTCGGCATTTGTGAACTTGGTGATGAGCGAGTCGTAGTTGAGGTCTTCCGTGCCGAGGTTTTCTGCGCCGTTCATGAAGGTGACGGAGGTAACGCCGACATCCTTGACGACTGCATAGAGCTTGATATCTCTGTTGGCGGCTGCGACGGCTTCGGGAGCGTCGGCAACGGTCGAATTCTGGTTAAGCGACCAGCCGACATGTTTCTTGCCGTCGACGGATAACGTCTTGGTAAGGTCGAGCGGAAGCTCGGTACGGAACGTGCCGTCGTTTTCGCAGGAGTTTACATAAGCCGTATCGACGACCGCGCCGTCGTAAATATAGGAAACTTTGTAATACGGAACGATGGAGAGGTTATCATAGTAATAGTAAGTGCCCTCATGGCCGGAAACAGGGTTGCCCCACCAAGCATCGGCCTGGATCTGGACGTTGGTGCGGTTTTCGCTGTAGCGAGCTGTTGCAGCAGCCGTGTACCACTTGTTGTCCTTTATAGCAGCCGCGAAGCCGTTCTGGAGATTGATATGGTCGCCGCCGTTGCCGGAGTTGCCGCCAATAAGCCACAGGCAGGCGTTTTCCGGAGAATGGTTGGAGTAAACGTCGAACTTTACAAAGTACGGACGATAGGCTTCGATGAACTTTTCATAGAACACGCTCACGTAGTGCGAGCTTACCGGGACGGAAACCTTGAAGGCCTTGCCGCCGTCTTCGTTGCCGGTAACGCCTTCCACATCAAATGCGGTGACCGAGTTGGTGGCACCGCCGGTGAGCCACTTCAGAGCAGGGTCTTCATCAAAGGTGAGCGGATTCTGATTGCCGGTGGCAATGTTGATGCCCGGGGTTTTGCCGTCGTTGACAATAACGGGTGTGCCGCCGACCGTGAAGGTCTTGTATTCCAATTCGGAAACAGCGATCTTATCGCCGGCTTTGTAAACCTCAGAGCCGTATACATAATCGCCGTCTGCTGCCGGGAAGGTATAGATATCACCTTCGGAAAGCTCAACTAACTGAAGCTTGCCGTCGGTGCCCTTGATCATGAAGGAGTTTGCCGGATAGAAGTAGTAGTACATATTGCGCAGATAGGAGGTCGTTCCGGCAGAACCGTTGATACCGCAAGCAAGAAAACGGATGCTTTCGCCTTCCATAGCTTTGTTGTAGTTGTACTTCGAGCCGTCATATATACCGGTGGTCGAGGTGCAGGTGTTCCATTCGCCGTTCTTGAGCAAGGTTAAGTCAAGACCGCTGTTGGCATCATCGCCATTCTTGCCGCCCTTGTAAACCTGCGTGCGGAACAAGAAAGCATCTCTTGTAGTGTTGTAGCTTGCCGGGTCGAGATACATATCCACTTTACCGGTGTATCTGCCTTTTTGAAAGTTAAACTGACCGGGATCAAAGTACAGCGCGCCGAAGCCGAAGCCGCTGTATGCGCTGCCGGTTACAAGCTTTGTGACCGTCTTGCTCGCATCCTTCGGGTCGCTGGCAAGAGAAGCCGACGAGCCGGCTTCAAAGTACTGAATGTCGCGGGCACCATTGTCGTAGGTTGTGTGACCGGTGATATACGTTGAATCGAGAAAATCGTATTTCATCGTTTCGCCGCTGACATAAAGAAGGGCTTTGCCGAGACCGTCGACAAGGTAATTGTCGCCTAAAACTGCCGGGTCGTTTGACACGGCAAGAGCCGCGCTTTCACTGCCCGGAACGGTTTCAGCTGCGCTTTCCACGGTTTCCGGCGTGAACGCAAAAACGTTCGGCATCATGGAAACACACATAAGAAGCGCAAGAATGAGTGCTGTTGTACGTTTCATAAGAGACTCTCCTTTGGAAATTTTATTGTGAGTGAAAAATGTTTGCTAAGATGGTTGACAAACATTTTACTCTGTATTATAATATAACATAAATTCGAAAGCAATGCAATATGCGCAGGCATTTGCGCGCATATGAGCAAAAAAATGGTAATTTCGAAGGGAAGTGAATCGAAAATGAGCACGGAAAGAGAAAAAGATATTCTCCGGATAATTTATGAAAAAAGGCAAATAACTGTAAAAGAATTATCACGGATTCTTTACACAAGTGAGTCTTCCATCCGGCGAGACCTTGAGCATTTGGAGAATCAGCACCTGTTAAAGCGTTTCCATGGCGGCGCACGTGTCGAAGCCAACGGCGTTTCGCTTTTGAAGGTTCCGTATATCATGCGTGAGCTGACCTTTGCCGAGGAAAAAGAGCGGATCGGGCGCAAGGCGGCAAGCCTTTTGCATGAACAGGACTTAGTCTATTTGGATTCGTCCTCCACGGCGACCTATATTTTGCCGTATTTGGATTCCTTCCGCGATCTTATCATCATTACAAACGGCCTTGAAACGCTCAACCGTGCGATGGATTACGGCTTCCGCGTCATCTGTACAGGCGGCACGCTTCAGCGATCGGCACGCGCCTTTTACGGTGAAGAGGCCTTTCACACCATTTCCAATTATTATGCCAACTATTGCTTCATTTCCTGCGCGGCATTTGATGACCACGGGAATGTCACCGATGTCAGCGTGGAGGAAAATGAAATACGGCGTGCCATGATGCGGCAGTCGAATCACAAAATTCTGTTATGCTCCAGCGAAAAGCAGGGAATCCGCAAGTTTCACCACTGCTGCAATATCCGTGATCTGGAGGCGGTTGTCACTCCAAAGCCGCTCTCGCATTCCTTTCCGACCGAAGCACACGCAAAGACGATTTTGGCGGAATAGCCGTTCACAAATAACGCGTACAAAATATAAAAAGCAGACATTCGAAAGGTTTCTTCGGAATGTCTGCTTTTTGTTTTTGGGGTGATTGAACTTAAAGCTTGGCTAACATATCTTTTACATTTGCAAGCATTTCGGTGTATTTGGCAAGCTTGGCGCGTTCGGCTTCCACCACGGCTGCCGGTGCTTTATCGGTAAACGACGCGTTGGAGAGCTTGCCGTTGACACGGGCAATTTCCTTTTCGGCGTTTTCCTTCTCCTTTTCAAGACGGGCGCGTTCCTTTTCGAGGTCAACGATTTCCGCCATGGGAATGTACAGCTTTGCGCCTTCGGAAACCACGCTGACACTGCCGTCGGCGTCATACGAATCCACAAGCACCACTTCGCTTGCCGATGCAAGCTTTGTGAAGAACACGGCCGTGTCGGCATTGAAGCTGTCGGCGTATTCGGAAACCACATACAGCTTTGCCTTCTTGGACGGCGGTACGTTCATCTGCGCACGCACGTTGCGCAAAGCGCGGATGGCGGCAATGACGCGTTCCATTGCGCCGCATTCGGCACGGAAGTCTAAGCTTTCGTCGTATTGCGGCCATTCGGCAATAATGAGCGGTTTGTCAAAGCCGAGGTGCGACCAAATGCATTCGGTGATGAACGGCATAAACGGATGCAAAAGCTTCAGCGTGCCGCTGAGAACGTAAAGCAGAACGCTTTGCGCATTTTTGCAGGATTCGGTGTCTTTTTCGAAAAGGCGCGGCTTGACAAGCTCGATATACCAGTCGCATAACACGTCCCAAACGAACTCATATAACTTTGCCGAAGCAACGCCAAGCTCGAATTTATCGAGATTTGCCGTGACTTCTGCCACCGTCGTGTTGAATTTGGAGAGAATCCACTTGTCTTCCAGACCGAGCTTTTCGGGAATGACGGGCTTTGTGTCGTCGTCGAGGTTCATGAGCATGAAGCGCGAAGCGTTCCAAATCTTGTTGGCAAAGTTGCCGGAGGCCTCGACCTTTTTGTCGGAGTAGCGCATATCGTTTCCGGGCGAGTTGCCGGTGACAAGCGTGAAGCGAAGCGCGTCCGCACCGTATTTGGCGATGACCTCGAGCGGATCGACGCCGTTGCCGAGAGATTTGGACATTTTGCGGCCTTGCTCGTCGCGCACAAGTCCATGGATAAGAACCGTGTTAAACGGCGCCTTGCCGGTATGCTCCAGACCGGAGAAGATCATGCGCGATACCCAGAATGTGATGATGTCGTATCCGGTAACAAGGGTAGAGGTCGGATAATAGTATTCCAAATCCTTGGTCTTTTCCGGCCAGCCGAGCGTGGAGAACGGCCAAAGCGCCGAGGAGAACCAGGTGTCAAGCACATCTTCGTCCTGACGCATGGGCGCGCCGCATTTCGGGCAGACCGTAACGTCGGTCTTGGATACGACGGTCTCGCCGCAGGCGTCGCAGTAGAACGCCGGAATACGGTGACCCCACCAAAGCTGACGGGAAATGCACCAGTCGTGGATGTTTTCCATCCAGTTGAAATATTTTTTGGATTGGTTTTCCGGAACAAAACGAATCGTGCCGTCGCGGACAACCTTGATAGCAGGTCCGGCAAGCGGAGCCATCTTCACGAACCATTGGTCGGAGATGAGCGGCTCGACCGTCGTGCCGAGACCATAGAAGGTATCCTTGAAGCGGAACCAAGTGTTCAGGCGGAAGATGCGGTTGTTGCGCCGGACGGCTTCGGCTACGCGCTTGCCTTCGCCGATGGTGCGCGTCATCGGTTTCTCGCACCAGATGTCCTTGCCGGCCTTGGCCGCCTCGACGGCCATGATGCCGT
>URCT01000015.1 GCA_900546385.1 uncultured Eubacteriales bacterium
ATTATCGCTTGCTGAACTGCGGAGCGCGACGAGCTGCTTTGAGACCGTACTTCTTTCTTTCCTTCATACGAGGGTCTCTCGTTAAGAAGCCTGCCTTCTTGAGAACAGGACGGTTGTTTTCGTCTGCCTGAAGAAGTGCTCTTGCAACACCGTGACGGATTGCGCCGGCCTGGCCGGAAACACCGCCGCCGGTTACGGTGCAGATAACATCAAAGGTACCGAGCGTCTTGGTAGCCTCAAACGGCTGACGGACGATAAGCTTTAAGGTTTCAAGTCCGAAATATTCATCGATCGAACGGCCGTTGATGGTGATAACGCCGGTTCCCTGCATAATTCTGACGCGGGCAACGGAGCTCTTTCTTCTGCCGGTTCCGTAGAAATAAGGCTTTGCACTTGTATACATATCCGTTTACCTCCCCTTATGCAAGAACGATCGGCTTTTGAGCCGCGTTGTCATGTTCGCTGCCGGTGTAGAGCTTAAGTCTGGTAAGGCTCTTGGCACCGATGGAATTCTTCGGGAGCATACCCTTGACCGCAAGCATCATAGCCTTTGCGGAATCCTTTGCCATGAGTTCCTTATAGTTAACAGCCTTCAAACCGCTGATGTAACCGGAATGATGGTAATAAACCTTCTGTTCCAGCTTCTTGCCGGTGAGAACGGCCTTATCGGTGTTGATGATGATGACGAATTCGCCGCAATCCACGTGCGGAGTGAATTCGGGTCTGTGCTTGCCGCGAAGAATGTCGGCAGCCTTGACGGCAGTTTTTCCGAGCGGAACACCGGCGGCGTCGATGACATACCACTTGCGTTCTACTTTATCTGCCTGTGCCATAAATGTAGACATAGTTAAGTCCTCCTAAATTGATACTCGTTTATTCAAGCAAAAGATATTATACCAGGTTTCCCGAAAAAGTCAAGCGTTTTTTCGCAAAAATAGAATTTATACCATAAAAGTCTCATATTCTTTGTATTTCTCTCGATTTCTCATCGTTTCTTCGTCACCATTTTAGCAGACAGGTTAAAAAAACAAGGGCTTTTCTCGCCGATTCTCGTTTTTTTGCACGCGTATGCTTTCCGATTTTTCTGTGACGGCAGGTGATTTTTCGGTGAACGGCATTGACCGGCGGCCGAAACTGTGTTATACTATTAGTAGAAAAAGCGCGTCTGTTTTTCCGTGCAAATGCATAGGCTGTTGTGGCAGCACAACAAACATTACCTATATAAAAAGGACTGATTCTATGCCGGCAACCATCCGCTTCGCTTCTCCGGACGATGCCGAAGCGATTCTCTCGATTTATGCGCCCTATGTCATTTCCTCTCCCGTTACGTTTGAAAGCACCGTGCCGCGTGTGTATGACCTCAAACGCCGCATTGCGGCAAATGCCGCGTCGTTGCCGTTTTTGGTGTGCGAAGCCGACGGAAAGATTGCCGGTTACGCCTATGCCGTCAATCAGAAATTCGGCGCGGCCTTTTCCTGGAACACCTGTCTTTATGTCTACATAAGCAACGAATACCAACGCTGCAACATCGCCTCCGCGCTGTACCTTGCCATTCTTTCCTTATTAAAAGCCCAAGAATACCGCAAGGTTTTAGCGCTTGTCACCTCCTCCAACAGCGTCAGCGAAGCCTTTCACAATGCCTTCGGCTTTGAAAAGGTCGGAACTATCAAAAAAGCCGGCTATAAGCTCGGCCGCTGGCATTCGGTCTCCATTTTTGAAAAACAGCTTTCCGACAGCGACGCTCCGCCTTGTCCGACCAAAAGCATTGCCGAACTCGATCCGGCCTTTTGCGAACGAAATTTCAAAACGTGTGCGAAAATCATCCGACTTCGTTAAGCGACGGTGGTTTTTTGGCTGTTTTCCGGCTTTTTTTGAAGAAAAATGTGTAAATTATAAGTTTTTTTCAAAAAACACTTGTTTTTTCGGGAAATGTATGCTATAATGTGCACGTTGCTTTACAATAAGATAAAAATTTCATCGGAGGAATTCAAATGGAAACAGCTATCACAGTTATCGGTGTATTATTGATTATTATGGGGATCTTCCTTATTATCTCCGTTCTTATGCAGAGCAGTAAGGATCATCGTCTTTCCGGTTCGATTGCCGGCGGCGCGGAAACCTTCTTCGGCAAGCAGAAAGGCAAGACTCTTGACGCTTTGTTCAACAAGCTTACCACCGTCGTGACCATCATTTTCGTTATTCTCGTTCTGGTGCTTTATGTCATCCAGCCGGCACAGAATCCGTATACGCAGGTTCCGGCAGACGATACGCAGACCGAACAGCCTTCGGATAACGGCGAAGATGCAAACGTCGCTGATAACGGCGAAAACGCTGACGCTGCCGACAACGGCGAAAACGCTGACACAGCCGATACCGCTGATAACGCCGATGCCGCTGACGCAGCTGACACCGCAGACACAGCTGATACCGCTGACACGGCCGATACGGCAGACACTGCAGACACCGCTGATGTCGCAGCAGAAAAATAACGGACAAATCAAGGTCAAACTTGAAAAAAGCACAGGGTACGACCTTGTGCTTTTATCTTTTGTCCGGATTTTTTCCCGGTCAAAGCACACATTTCATCCAAACGCTCAAAATAATCCAAACGATCCAAACGATCCAAACGATCGAAACGGAGGAACCGCGAATCCATGAAAAAACAATCGTCCGCTCCCGTCAAAAACAAGCCGCAAACCGAAACAGCGTCCAAAAACACGGCAAACCCAAAGCCGCACGGAAAAGCCTATACGTTCTTTGCTCATGCCTTAGACAGCTTTTATGCGCTTTTGAATACCAAAAAACGCTTGCTTTGCTTTCTTGCCCTGTGGTCGGTGCTGTTGAATTATCTGCTTGAATCCAGCTTGCGCAAGAACTTTCTTCTCGGGTTTCTTCACATTTTTTCACAGCCGCTTGTTTTTGCTTTCAACACACTCATCATTTTTGCTTTCTTTTCGGTGCTGCTTGTCATCAAACGCCGTCTGTTCGGCTTCACTGTGCTAAACGTCGTTTTTCTGACGCTTGCCATCACCAACTACGTCGTTCTCCTCTCCCGCAACACGCCGCTCAATGCACCGGATTTCCGCATCATCAAATCCGCTTTCGGCGTGGTCACCATCTATTTGAACATCTTTGAACAGATACTCGTGGTGCTTTTGATTTTGCTCGGCTTATTCCTCTTGGCGTTCACGTTCTTCAAAGGCAAACGCTCCGAGCGCGACAACAGCTTTTCCCTGCCGGCGTTCGCCATCATCTGCTGTGCAACGGTCAGTGCGGTCTTCTTATATTCCGGAGCTGTCATCACCGCGCATTTTTCCGATCTTCCGACCGCGTACAAGGAATACGGCTTCACGTTTTCCTTTCTCTGCTCGGTGGTTGACCGCGGCATTGACAAGCCCGAAAATTATTCCGACGAATCGCTCGAAACCCTGAAGCATTCACTCGGCGAAAACGCCGATACAGCCCCCGAAAGACAGCCGGACAGCACGGATGAAACCACCGTCGCACCGTCAAAGGTATCGCCCAACATCATTTTTTTGCAGTTGGAATCCTTTTTCGACCCGACCGACATTGACGGTCTCACCTTCAACGAAGACCCGATTCCCGTTTTTCACAGCCTGCAGGAGAATTTCCCATCCGGGAAACTGACCGTTCCGTCCATCGGTGCCGGCACGGCCAACACCGAATTCGAAGTCATCACCGGTATGGATCTCGATTACTTCGGCGTGGCGGAATATCCGTACTTATCGGTCTTGCAGGATAAAACCTGCGAATCGGTTGCCTACGACTTAAAGGATTACGGCTATGCGGCGCACGCCATGCACAATCACACCGGCTCTTTCTACGACCGGCACAAGGTTTTCCCGAATCTCGGCTTTGACACCTTCACCTCCATCGAAAATATGCGCAATATCCGCCGCAACGAACGCGGTTGGGCGAAAGATGCGATGCTCACCGATGAGCTCATGGGTGTGACGGCCTCCACCCCCAACCGTGCTGACCTCGTCTACGCCATCTCCGTTCAAGGGCACGGCAAATATCCCACGAGTGCCGAAGAATTCGACTCGCTGTATCCGGCCGACCATCCGGCACACATCCGGGTGACCGGCAACGAAGCCGATCCCGAAAAGCCGGGTGTGGACTATTGGGTCAACCAAGTGCACGATATGGACGCCTTTTTGGGCTCGCTTGTCAGCACCTTTGCCGCAAGCGACGAACCGACCGTCATCATCATGTACGGCGACCATCTGCCGTCCTTTACACTCGAAAACTGGAAGCTCAAGGACGGCAACCTCTATCAGACCCGGTTTGTGATCTGGTCGAATTTCGAGCTGCCCGAAAAAGAGGCACCGGATATGCATTCCTTTGAGCTTTCGTCCTACATCATGCGTATGTTCGGCTTTGAAAGCGGCTACATCAACCGTCTGCATCAAAAGTATTACAACACCGGCATCGACTATTCCGCCGAGCTGCACTTGCTGCAATATGACCTTCTTTACGGCGGCAAAAAGATTTTCGGCGGTGCTGACCGCTACCTGCCCACCAACATCCGCTACGGCTACCGCCCCATCACCGTTTCGAACATCTCCCACATTGGCAACAACATCTTCGTATACGGCGAAGGCTTCAACGAATACAGCCATATCTACGTCAACGGCAGCAAAAAGAAGACCAGCTATATCGACGATACCTGCGTTTCGGCCGGAAACATCGTTTTACATACCGGCGACCGCGTTAAGGTTGTGCAGGTGACCACCGACCTTGTGGAGGTCGGCGAAAGCGACATCTACGAGATTTCGGCGTCCGAAGCCGACGCGCCCGACAACTGGTTTCACAACTTTTTTGCCGTCGATCGGCTCACAAACGGCTCATAAGATCCGCAAGCCGCAAAAAACAGGTGTTTTTTGATCTTTTTTCCGGGAAATATTGACAAAACCGCTTTTTTCAGTGTATAATAAACGTATATCTCACATCGGACAGAAAGGATGAACCCAAAGTATGTCGGAGACCTACACCGTTTCCTTAGAATCGGTTATCGATGAATTTCAGCTTGAAAAGATCTACTATCCCGAAAAGCCCTCGCCGATCATGTTAGACCGCAAGGAGGTCAACCGTCCCGGCCTGCAGCTTGCCGGTTTCTTTGATCACTTTGATCCGCTTCGCATTCAAATTGTCGGCAAGGTGGAATACCATTATCTGTTAGGCTTGACACCGCCGCAGCGCAAGGTCGCCATCGACACCTTCATGAGCAAGCACATTGCAGCCCTGATCATCACCTCGGGTCTTGATGTGTTCGATGAATTCCGTCTTGCGGCCGAAAAATTCGAAACACCGGTGCTTCGCACCCAAGACACCACCTCCAATTTCATGGGAGGCTTAATCGCGTCTCTCAACGTCAGCCTTGCTGACCGCATGACACGGCACGGCGTGCTTGTCGAATGCTACGGCGAAGGCATCCTCATGCTCGGCGACAGCGGTATCGGCAAAAGCGAAACGGCCATCGAGCTTGTCAAGCGCGGCCATCGGTTAATTGCCGACGACGCGGTGGAAATCAAAAAGGTTTCCGCAAAAACCTTGGTCGGCTCAGCGCCGGAGCTTATCCGGCACTATGTGGAGCTGCGCGGCATCGGCATTGTGGATGTGCGCCGCATATTCGGTATGGGTGCGGTCAAGTTAACCGAAAAGATCGACCTTGTCATCAATCTTGAACCGTGGCAACAGGGCAAATTCTACGAACGCGTCGGACTTGATTCCGAATACACCAACCTGATGGGCATCGACGTGCCGTCCATCACCGTTCCCGTCAAGCCCGGACGGAATTTGGCCGTCATCATCGAGATCGCCGCCATGAACAACCGTCAGAAGAAGATGGGCTACAACACGGCTGTCGAATTCAACAAGAAGCTTATGGGTCAGTTTGACGACTCACTAAGATAAAAGAAAAAAACAAACATTCAAAGGAGTACACGACTATGTATTATATCGGCGTGGATCTCGGCGGCACAAACATTGCCGTCGGTATTGTCAACGAAAACGGAGAGCTTTTGCGGGGGGGCAGCGTGCCTACCGGTGCTGACCGCGAAGCGGATCTCATCATCAAGGATATGGCAGAGCTTTGCAAAAAGCTCATTGCCGAAGAGGGACTTTCGGTAGCCGACATCGAATATGCCGGCATCGCAACGCCCGGTTCGGCCAACAGTGACACGGGCGTTGTGGCATACGCCAACAATCTTCCCTTCCTCAACTATCCGCTTGCCGCAAAACTTCAAGAGTTTTTGGGCGTGAAAAAGGTTCTCATCGAGAATGACGCCAACGCAGCTGCCAAGGGCGAAGCAGCCTGCGGTGCGGCAAAGGGCTTCAAGGATTCCGTGATGATCACGCTAGGCACCGGTCTTGGCGGCGGCATCATCATCGACAACAAGGTTTACAGCGGCTTCAACCATGCCGGTGCGGAACTCGGCCACGTCGTCATCGAGTTAAACGGCAAGCCCTGCTCCTGCGGCAGAAAAGGCTGTTGGGAGGCTTACAGCTCGGCCACCGGCCTTATCAATATGACCAAGGACAAGCTCGCCGCCACCAAGGACACCGTTATGCACGAAATGGTGGAAAAAGACGGCAAGGTCAGCGGCAGAACCGCGTTTGACGCGATGCGCAAGGGCGATAAGGCCGCCAAAGAGGTCGTGGACGAATATATCTATGATCTCGCCATGGGCATCACCAACATCATCAACATCTTCCAGCCGGAGGTTTTGGTCATCGGCGGCGGTATCTGCAACGAAAAGAACTATTTGCTTGATCCGTTAAATGCCATCGTTAACAGCGAACAGTACACGCGCAACAACAAGGTCAAGACCGAACTTCGCATTGCCAAGCTCGGCAACGACGCCGGCATCATCGGCGCGGCTATGCTCGGACTTTAAGACAGCGCGACGCAAAACAAGACGTTCGGTCTGTTAAAACGCGGTCAAATGCGGTTTGTTTTCAAACAAACCGCATTTTTTGTCGTTTTCCGGACAAAATTTCCGATTTATTAAAAATATCCCTTTACATACCGCACAAAAAGAGGTATAATATAAAATGATATAGTTTTGCGGCGGCCATCCGGCTTTTGCCGCAGAAAACCGATTTCACACAGAAAGAGGATTCATTATGCAAAGATGCAAGCTTTCCGAAGGCATCCATCTGAATTTGCTGCCTTCCGAAAAATTTAAGACCAACTTTCTTTCCGTTTGCTTTGTCGTTCCGCTCGAAAAAGAAAATGCGCATCTGACCGCCCTTGTGCCGAAGGTGCTTTCCCGCGGCTGCAAAGCCTATCCGGACATGGCCGCCATTTCCGAGCGGCTCGAATATCTGTATGCCTCCGACATTTCCGCCGTCTATGTCAAACGCGCCGAAAGCTTAATTGTCGGCTTTTCCGCCGATTTTCTCAAGGACGCGTTTCTCCCGGAAAAGGGTGAGAACCTTTTGAACAGTGTCAGTGCCCTGTTATTCGATATTCTGTTTGATCCGCTTATCGAAAACGGCGCGTTTCGCGAAAGCTATGTCGCCGGAGAAAAGGCTGACCTCATCAACGCCATCGGTGCGAAAATCAACAACAAGGCCGCCTACGCCAAGGAACGCTGCACCGAAATCATGTTCGGCGCACGTCCGTACGGTATTTCCGAACTCGGAACGGCTGAGGAGGTACGCACTGCCACTTCCAAGCAAATTTATGAACGCTACAAGCAACTTGTGGAAACGGCACCGATTGAGATCTTCTTCAACGGCGAATGCGACGCAGAGGAGCTTTCCGCGCTTGTGAAGAGCCGCATTCCCGTTGGTGCACACCGCAAGACCTCCTTCCCGACGCGTGCTTTTTTGGACGGCGACCCCGACGAAGTGACCGAGGTGACCGACGAAATGCCGGTTGCGCAAGGAAAACTGGTCATGGGACTTCGCATGAGCGGCGTCAACGTCAATGCGCCCGACGCGGCGGCATTCAACGTTTTCAACGAGATCTTCGGCGGTTCGGCGAACAGCAAGCTGTTTATGAACGTGCGCGAAGCCATGAGTTTATGCTATTACTGCCGCTCCATGCCGGATATGTTTATGAGCGCGCTGTTCATTTCCAGCGGCATTGAGCCGGAAAACCGCGAAAAAGCCAAAAAAGCGATTTTGGAGCAGTTAGACGCCATGAAAGCCGGCGATTTCTCCGACGACGACATTGCCGAGGCAAAACTGTCGCTGTGCAACGCCTACAAGGAGCTTGACGACAGTGCGAGCGCGCTGTGTTTATGGTATTTGTCCCGCGTGATTTTCGGAAACGACGGCACGCCGGAGGATACCATGGAAAAAATCCGTGCGGTTACGGCCGATGAGATCCGCGCCGCCGCCGAAAAGGTTTCGCTCGATACGGTGTATTTCATCAAAGGCACGGGAAAGAGCAACAGCGAGGAGGCATAACCATGATTTGCAAAGAAAACAAAGAAATCGGCGAAAAGTATTATTATTTGCAGCATAAAAGCGGACTTGACGTATACGTCGTTCCCAAAAAGATGTCCACGTCTTATGCCATTTTCGGCACCAAATTCGGCTCGATCGACAACCGCTTTGTCTTAGACGGCAAAGAAATCGTTCTGCCGGACGGCATCGCACACTTTCTCGAACACAAAATGTTTGAGCAAGAGGACGGCACCGACGCCTTTTTACGCTTTGCCAAAACCGGCGCCAACGCCAACGCCTACACCACCTTTGAGCGGACGTGTTATCTGTTTTCGGCGACCTCGAAATTCTACGAATCGCTTGAGATATTACTCGACTTTGTGTCGCATCCGTTCTTCACCGACGCGACCGTGCAAAAGGAAATGGGCATTATCGGCCAAGAGATCCGGATGTATGACGACAATCCCGGCTGGCAGCTGTATTTCGGGATGTTGACCGGCTTATACCACGCAAACACCGTCCGCATCGACACGGCCGGCACCACCGAAACCATTGCCGAAATCACGCCGGAGCTGCTTCACACAGCTTACCGGGCATTCTACAATCCGCACAATATGCTGCTTTGCGTGTGCGGTGACATGGATCCCGAAAAGGTGGAGGAAATCTGCGACAAGCTGCTGCCGGTTTCCGAAAAGCCGGATGTCAAGCGTCTGTATCCGGACGAGCCGGCCGGCATTTATAAAGAATTTATCTCCAAGAAATTAGAGGTTTCCATGCCGATGTTTGCCGTCGGCGTCAAGGACAACGCCGTGCCCATGAGCGGCGACGCGCTTGCCAAAAAACAAGCCGCTTACGACATTCTTCTCGACATGATGTTCGGCAAAAGCAGTGCGTTCTACACGCGCCTGTATGAAGCAGGTCTCATCGATTCCTCCTTCTCTTACGAATACGAATGCTCCGAAACCTTCGGCCATGCCGCCATCTCCGGTTCTTCGAACGAGCCGGAAAAAGTCTATGCGGCCGTCAAGGAAGAGATCCGGCGTTTTCAAAAGGATGGGCTTGACCGAGCCGTTTTCGACCGGCTGCACCGTGCGTCCTACGCACAAACCTTACGAGCCTTCAACTCGACTGAGGACATTGCCGGTGATCTGCTTGTTTACCGTTTTGAGGGCATCGATCTTCTCGACTATCCGAAAATCGTCGCATCTGTCACCTTTGAGGACGTTTGCACGCTGCTTCGCGACGCGTTCGGCGAAAACGATTTTGTACTTTCGACGGTTCTGCCGCTCGACAAAAACGCTTAAATGACCGCTGCTTTTGGAGGAAAAATCACATGAATACCGTTGGATTTCCGCGATTAGGGTTAGGGCCGTTTGAGCTTGTGCCCACCGCTTTCTCGCTTGGCACCATATCGGTGCAATGGTATGGCATTATCATTGTTTTTGGCATGGTTTTATCCTGTGCCTATGCCTTTTGGCGTATGAAACGCGTGCCGCTGGTCATGGACGATATGCTTGACATCGCCATCGTTTGCATTCCGCTCGGCATTGTCGGCGCACGCCTATACTATGTGCTGACAAGCTTAAAGGATTTTCCGACACTTTGGGACGCTTTCAAAATCTGGGAGGGCGGACTTGCCATCTACGGCGGCATTATCGGCGGCTTTTTGGGCGTGCTTTTGGTCTGCCGCCGCAAAAAGAAACCGTTATTTGCCGTGCTTGACTGCATTGCGCCGGGCGTGATGATCGGGCAGCTGGTCGGCCGTTGGGGCAATTTTGTCAACGCCGAAGCATACGGTGTGATCGGTCCTTACGATTTTCTCGGCCACACCTTTGACGCCACCTCTTTTGCCGAGCACAATCCCTTCATTATGACCATCAACAATATGTACGTTCATCCGACGTTTTTGTACGAATCGGTATGGAATCTTATCGGATTTCTTCTCATCAACGCTTTTTGGAAGCACAAGAAATACAACGGGCAGATACTCCTTTTGTATCTGACGTGGTACGGTTTCGGCCGTGCCGTCATCGAGGGCTTCCGCGGCGACAGTCTCTATATCGGCTCTTTGCGCATTTCCCAGTTACTTGCCTTTATCTGCTTTGCGGCAGGTGTAATTTTGCTTATCGCATTTGCGGTAAAAAGGCCGGGAAAGCAAGCTGAAAAAACGAATCAAAACTAATCTGCACATTCAGAAAGGCGGAAAAACTATGGCAGTACGAATGGACGGAAAAGCCCTTTCGGCAAAAATAAGAGGACAGATCAAACAAGAAGCTGCGGAATTTGCTTCACGTACCGGCGTTCGTCCGGGACTTGCGGTCATCATCGTCGGCGAAGATCCGGCGTCAAAAATCTATGTACGCAACAAGGGAAAAGCCTGCGAAGAAGTCGGCTTTTACTCAGAAATTTATGAGCTGCCGGAGAACACCTCCGAGAGTGAGCTTTTGGAACTGGTACACGTTTTGAATGACCGGAAAGACATTCACGGCATATTGGTGCAATCTCCCTTGCCGCGTCATCTAAATGAGGACTTGATTGTCAACAACATCTCGCCCGACAAGGATGTGGATGCCTTCCATCCGACCAATGTCGGCCGCATCATGATCGGCGACTACCGCTTTCTGCCCTGCACACCGGCCGGCATTATGGAGCTACTTTGCGAATACGGCATCGATCCGACCGGCAAGGAATGCGTGGTCGTCGGCAGAAGCGACATTGTCGGAAAGCCCATGGCGATGTTATTATTACACGCCAACGGCACAGTCACGGTTTGCCATTCGAAAACCAAAAATCTTGCCGAAATCACGCGCCGCGCCGACATTCTTGTCATGGCCATCGGCAAAGCCGATTTCTTAAAAGGCGACATGATAAAGGACGGCGCGGTTGTGATCGACGTCGGCATGAACAGAAAACCGGACGGAAAGCTGACGGGCGATGTGGATTTTGCCGAATGCGAGCCGAAAGCCTCGTTTATCACACCCGTTCCGGGCGGAGTCGGCCCGATGACCATCACCATGCTCATGAAAAACACGCTTGCCGCCGCCAAGGCGTTTGCCGATGCGGCCAAAGCATAGCACCGCAAAGGAAGCCTACATATGAAAAACATCATTCTTATCGGTATGCCCGGCTCCGGCAAAAGCACCATCGGCGTGGTTTTGGCCAAAACGCTCGGCGTTGATTTTATCGATACCGACATCACCATTCAAAACCGCACCGGTGAGCTTTTGTATCAGACACTCGAACGCATCGGTGTCAAAGGGCTGTTAGACGAAGAAGAAAAAGCGATTCTCTCGCTCGACCTCTCGGACAAGGTATGCGTCGTCGCCACCGGCGGCAGTGCGGTGCTTCGCGAAAGCTCGATGGAGCATTTGCATAAAAACGGCGTTTTTGTCTATCTGTCGCTTCCCTACACCGTCATTGCAAGACGTGTCGGAAACCGTGCCACACGCGGCATTGCCGCCGAAAACGGTGAGAGCCTAAAGGACATTTACGATTTTCGCAAGCCGTATTATGAAAAATATGCCGATTTTACGGTAGATTGCAAGGGCAATTCCGTCGAAAAAAATGTGGCTGAGATCTTACGCGTCTTGATCGGGATCCGTTAAGCGGTCATGCCGTGTGCTTCTTTGTGGTATTTATGAAAAAAACTTGATTTTTTGCCAATTCTATGGTAGAATATACAAAGCATCCTGTTGCCGCTCGACTTTATTTTTGACTGCCAAAGCGAAAGGACACATTTTCCGATGAACAAACATGAATTCACTGTCGCCGAATTTTTCGGCATTGCCATAAAACACATTTGGATCATTTTTGCCGCCATGATCATCGGCGGTCTTGCCGCCTTATATTACACATCGTTTCTCGTAACGCCCAAGTACGAATCGGAAACCAAATATTTAGTGGACACCACAAGTCTCGCCACCGACGCCGGATACTATGGCTCCACCACCGCTTCGGTGGAGGAACAGCGCAACACCGTGCTGTCCCGTTTGATTGTGAGCAGCTATATCGAAATTCTGCAAACGCACAATTTTTCCGAATTTCTGGCAATCAAGTTGGAGAGCAATCCTTATCTTTCGTCCCGTCCGCATCCCTATACCGGCGACGAGCTTTTTGGCATGATCAAATATACCTTTGAGGAAGAAAAAGAGTTCTATTTAGTCACCGTTACGGCAACCGATCCGGCTGATGCTTTTATCATCGCCCGGTGCATCGAGGAAAACTCGGAAAGCTATCTTGCCACCAAAAAAAACAGCGCACAAGGAACTTTGAAGGTCATTGACAATGCAAGAACCAACGAAGATGCCGTCAACGTCAACTTTGTGCTCAACGCTATCATCGGCGCGCTCTGCGGCGCGATTCTCGCCTTTGCCATAGCCTTTGTGATTGATATCAACGACGTTCGCATCAAGAGCGAAAAAGAGCTGATACGTGCCGTTGATCTTCCGGTCATCGGCAGTATTCCCGAACAGATTCTCTACCGCGACAGTCCGAGTCCCTCTCAAAGCCGCCAAAAGGCGTCTAAGTAAGAACGGAGAGTACCATTATTATGAATACAAAAAAGAATCCTGTCCAAACGCCTATCATTACCATCACAAATTCCGACGACTTTCAGCTTGTGGAATCCTATAAGGCGCTGCGCACCAACCTGTTATTCTCGCTTCCTGCCAGAGAAGCCTCTCATTGCCGGAAAATTCTCTTTACCAGTGCCGCTCCCGGCGACGGCAAAACCACCACAACCGTCAATCTTGCCTTAACGCTCACCGAAATCGAAACACGGGTGCTGCTCATTGACGCGGATATGCGCAAGCCGACCATCCACCGCTATTTTTCGCTTGACAACCGTTTGGGACTTTCCAATCTTCTGTCCGGCATGAACAAAAAAAGCGAATGCATTCAAAGCCTTCCCGACCAACCGAACCTGTCGGTCATCCCGTCGGGCGTTCTGCCGCCCAACCCGTCCGAGCTGTTAGGAAGCGCGGCCATGGAAAAGCTGCTTGCCGAACTGGAAGAGTCCTATGATTACATCCTCATCGACACGCCGCCGGTCAATGTCGTCACCGACGCGACCGCCATTGCCGGAAAAGTCGACGGCGTGGCACTAGTGGTCTCCTGCGGAAAAACCACCCTGCCGGAGATCGAGCATACCGTCGAAGCTCTGCGCTTTGCCGGTGCCAACCTCTTGGGCGTTGTCATGAACCGCGTGGCGAAAAACAAGAATTCGCGGTATTCCAAACGAGGCTACGCAAGTTACCGCTACTAAACGCGCCCTCTTTGACCCAGAAAACAAACGGTATCAGGTCTTTTGACCGTTTTTCGGCAAAAAGCCTTGTGCCCGCGGAAAGGAGTTTCACATGGTCGATGTCCATACACACGTGCTGTTTCATATCGATGACGGCCCGGAAACGTTAGACGACAGCTTGGAAATGCTCAAAAAGTTAGCCTCCGACGGCGTTTCCGACGTTGTGACGACCTCGCATTTTCATCCGGATCATATGCCGCTTGAAGAGTTTACCGACCGCCGGGACAGACGGCTTTCCGTGCTTCGTCAGGCCGCAGGTGAGCAAAACATTCCGCTTTGCCTGCATCACGGTGCAGAGGTGCGGCTCGGCAAGCTGTTATTCAATCTCAAATCCTTGTCCTCGCTTTGCTTTGAAGAAACAAGCAATCTGCTTTGCGAAATTTCGCACACAGCCGACGATCTGAACGAGGTTTTGCAGTTGATCGACCGCATCATGTCCTCCTATAACATCCAACCGGTCATCGCGCACGTGGAACGCTATGGCTTTTTCTACAAAAAGATGCAGAATCTGCGCTATCTTCACGAAATGGGCTGTATCATCCAGGTCGATACCGCTTGCTTCTTGGGCGGATTGCGGGATCGGATGTTCGCGTTCAAGGCTCTGAAAGAGGGCTATGTCGATATCATTGCTTCGGATTGCCACAACATGACCGACCGCGCGCCCAATCTTGCCGAAACCTATGCGCTTATCGAGAAAAAATGCGGCGCGGAAGCCGTTGCCCGTTTGCAGGAAAACGCCGCCGCGTTAATCGTCTCCTACGTTTCATAAGAACCGATCCGACATGATGCCATGCCGGATTTTTGTTTGCACACAGAGCCGTTTTGCGGCGCGGTTTGCCCAAAAATTAACAAAATATATGCATTTGCCGCTTCAAATTGTGCTATAATGAATTGGTTAAAAGGGCAGTTTGTCCGTTTATGGAAAATCTTTCAAGGGCTTGCCCCATCACACGATGAAAGGAATGGATTTTTATGTCTAAGGCATACGGAAAAAAGGTTTGGCTGATTCCGGATGGGTTTCTGCACTCGGTATCGTTAAACGACCAAGTCAGCCATGAAGCCGTCTGCGTTCTCAACACCTCTGACAAGGATGCGGTGATTTCACTCACGCTGTATTTTGAGGATCGCGAGCCGATGACCGGTTTTAAGGCAGAATGCAACGCCGGCCGCACGCATCACATCCGTCTTGACCGCATTGTTTCGGAAAACGGCGAAAAAATTCCGCGCGACACGCCCTATGCCCTGCTTGTTGAAAGCACCGAGCCGGTCGTTGCCCAATATTCGCGTCTTGACACCTCGGCCGTCGAAATGGCTCTCATGACGACGATTGCTTATCCGATCGACTGATCCTGCCGCAAACGCGGATGCATTCACCCCTGTCAATATTTTTTAAGGAGATATCAGAACAATGGCACAAGTACTTATTGAAACCTCGGCACGTCATGTCCATTTGAGCAAGGAACACATTGACATTCTGTTCGGTGCCGGTCATGAGCTCACCTTCAAAAAGGCTCTCTCCCAGCCCGGTCAGTTCGCTTGCGAAGAAAGAGTCACGGTTGTCGGCGAAAAGAAAGAAATCAAGAATATCAGCATTTTAGGTCCGGCCAGAAGCGCCACGCAGGTTGAGGTTTCCCTCACCGATGCGCGCACGCTCGGCGTGAAAGCACCTGTTCGCGAATCCGGCGACATTGCCGGCAGCGGTGCCTGCAAGATCATCGGCCCGTGCGGCGAAGTCGAAATTTCCGAAGGCGTTATCGCAGCAAAGCGTCACATTCATTTAACGCCGGAAGCAGCTGCCGAAATGGGCGTTAAGGACAAGCAGATCGTCTGCGTCAAGATCGATTCCGACGGCAGAAAGACGATTTTCGGCGACGTAGTCATCCGCGTCAGCGACAAGTTCTCGCCGGCGATGCACATCGATACCGACGAATCCAATGCGGCCGGCTGCGTACCGGGCATGATGGGCGAAGTCATCACCGATTGCTGCAAATAAGCCTTAAAAAGCGTATTATTTTTCATTTCATTTGAAATAATATTGATATTAAAAAGTAAGGAGTAAGAAACATGAGCAATGAAAACAAGCGCGAGTACATTCTCAGCAAAGAAGTTGAAGAAATGTGCGTTGTTGCCAAGGGTCCGAAGCACGAACCCGCTCCCATTCCCGAAGAAGGCAAATGGGTAAATGCAAAGCAGATTCCCGACATTTCCGGCTTTACGCACGGTATCGGCTGGTGCGCTCCCCAACAGGGCGCCTGCAAGCTTTCTTTGAACGTTAAGGACGGTGTGATCCAAGAAGCACTCGTCGAAACCATCGGATGTTCCGGTATGACGCATTCCGCTGCTATGGCTGCTGAAATTCTTCCCGGCAAGACCATTCTTGAAGCGCTCAACACCGACCTCGTGTGCGACGCGATCAATACGGCTATGCGCGAACTGTTCTTACAGATCGTATACGGCAGAACCCAGTCCGCTTTCTCAGAAAACGGTCTTACCATCGGTGCAGGTCTTGAAGACCTCGGCAAGGGTACGCGTTCGCAGGTCGGCACCATGTACGGTACCGCTCAAAAGGGCGTTCGCTACCTCGAAATGGCTGAAGGCTATGTTACCCGTATGGCTCTTGACGCCGACGACCAGGTTATCGGCTATGAATTCGTTTCTCTCGGCAAGATGACCGACTTCATCAAAAAGGGCGACGAGCCGAACGAAGCTTACAAGAAGGCTATGGGCAAATACGGCAGATTCGATGAAGCAGTCAAATACATCGATCCGCGTAAGAACTAAGATAAAGGAGGAATGAATCATGGCACTTTTCGAAAACTATGAAAGACGCGTTGACAAAATCAACAGCGTTTTGAAAGAATACGGCATTTCCTCCATCGAGGAATGCAAAGACATCACGCTTGCCAAAGGCATTGACTGTGATAAAATCGTAAGAGAAACCCAGCCGATCTGCTTTGAAAACGCTGTTTGGGCGTACACGGTCGGTTGTGCTATCGCCATCAAGAAGGGCTGCACCAAGGCTGCTGACGCTGCTGCCGCAATCGGTGAAGGCTTGCAGGCTTTCTGTATTCCGGGTTCGGTTGCCGACAACCGCAAAGTTGGTCTCGGCCACGGAAACCTCGGCAAGATGCTTCTTTCGGAAGAAACCGAATGCTTCTGCTTCCTTGCCGGTCATGAATCCTTTGCTGCTGCTGAGGGTGCTATCAAAATTGCGCTCAACGCAAACAAGGTTCGCGTAAAGCCGCTTCGCGTTATCTTAAACGGTCTCGGCAAAGACGCTGCGTTCATCATTTCCCGTATCAACGGCTTCACCTATGTAGAAACCGAATTTGACCACTATACCGAACAGGTGAAGGTCATCAAGGAAGTTCCCTACTCCAAGGGTCCGCGTGCGGATGTTAAATGCTACGGTGCAGACGACGTCTGCGAAGGCGTTGCCATCATGAAGCTTGAAAACGTCGGCGTTTCGATCACCGGTAACTCCACCAACCCGACGCGTTTCCAGCATCCGGTTGCCGGCACCTACAAGAAGTGGTGCGTAGAAAACGGTGTGAAGTATTTCTCGGTTGCTTCCGGCGGCGGTACGGGTCGTACCCTTCATCCGGATAATATGGCGGCAGGTCCCTCCTCTTATGGTTTGACCGACACCATGGGCAGAATGCACTCCGACGCACAGTTCGCTGGTTCGTCCTCCGTTCCGGCTCACGTTGAAATGATGGGCCTTATCGGTATGGGCAATAACCCGATGGTTGGCGCTACTGTCGCGTGCGCTGTCGCTGTGGAAGAAGCTTCTAAGTAATAAGTTACAGGCCTTGTGAATTAGGCTTGGAATAAAATAAAAGGCGAAGCCCCTGCTTTTTGATATAATCCCCATAGAGTAGACACTTGAAAAAACAAAAAATTTTCAAGTCAACACTATGGGGGTTATTTATGTCAAAAAGAAAGAACAAGAAATACAGCAAAGAACTGAAGCATGAAGCAGTGCAGGCATACCTGAAAGGCGAAGGGAGTCTGCGGCAAGTGTGCAGGCAATACGAGATTAGAGATAAAAAGCAGCTGCGGAATTGGATTTTGTGGTATAATGGTCATAAGGAATTCAAGGAGAGGCAAGAAGCCGGAATGGAGATCTATATGACCAAGGGAAGAAAAACCACGCAGGAAGAGCGAGGAGAAATCGTAGCATTCTGCATAGAACACGGTAAAGACTATCCGTTGACAATCCGGACATACGGGGTGTCATACCAGCAAATATACGCATGGGTGAGAAAGTATGAAGAGAAAGGGATAGACGGTCTGCGGGACGGCAGAGGAAGAACCAAGCCGGCAGACGAAATGAGCGCAGAAGAACGTCTTCGCATGGAAAACAGGATATTGAAAGCACAGCTCAAAGATGCGGAGATGGAAAACAAACTGCTAAAAAAATTGAGGGAGTTGAGAGGAGGCGATTGATCAGCGGAGTAAGGCAAGAAGATTACTACAAGGCAATACAGTACATACACATATCCGAAGGATACCCCATTGAAAAGCTGTGCCGAAAGTTAAATGTAAACAGGTCTGCATATTACAAATGGCTGAAACGGACACCAAGCGGCAGACAGATCGAAAACGAGCAGATTGTCGAATGGATCAAGACGCTGTATGAACAGCAAGACGGGATACTCGGATATCGGCAGATGACGATCACAGTCAATCGGGAGTACAATGTTCATTACAACAGGAAACGAATCCGGAGATTAATGCAGATACTCCGTTTGAAGTCGGTGTGCAGAAAGAAACGGTACAACTACATCAAATCACCCCCCGAAATAACTGCGGAAAACATTCTGAACAGAGATTTTTATGCAGCCAAACCCAATGAGAAGTGGTTGACCGATGTAACCGAATTCAAATACTATGTCGGCGCAGAGGTCAGAAAAATATATCTGAGCGCAATCCTCGATCTGTACGACAGGAGAATCGTTTCGTACAAGATCGGAGACAGCAACAACAATCTGCTTGTGTTTGAAACATTAGACGAGGCAGTAAAAGCAAATCCGGATGCACATCCGCTGTTCCACAGCGACCGAGGTTTTCAGTACACTGGCAAAATCTTTCACAGCAAACTGATTGCCGCCAATATGCGGCAGAGTATGTCACGCGTCGGCAGATGCATTGACAACGGTCCCATGGAGGGATTTTGGGGTATTCTCAAATCCGAAATGTATTATCTCAGAAAGTTTACTTCGCGTGACGATCTGATTTCGTCAATCGAGCGTTATCTCTATTTTTACAACAACAAACGATACCAGCAGAGACTAAAATGCATGACTCCGATGGAATTTCATCGCGCCGCCGCGTGAAAAAATTCCCCTGCTGCGCAGCAGGGGAATTTCCTGATAATTTATTTTTGTTTTTTTCACTGTCTACTTGACAGGGGGCACATCAGCATGACGGGGCATTTGTTATGATGTTTTTTCAGCGTGTCAAGCAAGGTCGAGGCAAAGCCGAAATTTCCTGCTTTGAATTCCTCCGGAGCTTTCGGACGGTTGACGCTGGCAAGGTTAAAGACAAAATCGGCTTTTTGGCAGTATTCGTCAAGCTCCTCGGCGGTGCTGTCAATATCGTATTCGTATATTTCGTCAATTTTTATATCCGGGCGCGTGCGGTTCTTGCCGTCACGGATATTCTTCAGGTTTTCGGTCAGGTTTTTCCCTACAAATCCCTTTGCACCCGTAATCAGAATGTTCATAGGTCTTTTCTCCACACCATTTTATTGACAACGCCGGTATACGACTGAATGATCTTCACAACCTTTGAAGACACATTTTCTTCGATGTAGTCGGGTACGGGAATTCCGTAATCGCCGTTTTTGTTCATCTCAACCGCCGTATCGACCGATTGCAAAAGTCCCTTTTCGTCGATACCCGAAAGGATAAAGCAAGCCTTATCGAGCGCCTCCGGACGTTCGGTGCTGGTTCTTATGCAAACCGCCGGGAACGGGTGGCCGACCGATGTGAAGAAGCTTGATTCCTCGGGCAATGTACCGCTGTCCGAAACGACGCAGAACGCGTTCATTTGCAGGCAATTGTAGTCATGAAAGCCGAGAGGTTCATGCCGAATCACGCGCTTGTCGAGCGTAAATCCGCTTGTTTCCAGTCTTTTGCGGCTTCTCGGATGGCAGGAATAGAGGATCGGCATATCGTATTTTTCCGCCATTTTATTGATTGCCGTAAACAGGCTTGTGAAGTTCTTTTCGGTATCGATATTTTCTTCGCGGTGCGCCGAGAGCAGAATATATCTGCCCTTTTCCAGTCCGAGGCGCGCATGAATGTCGCTTGCCTCGATCTCGATAAGGTTGTTATGAAGCACCTCCGCCATGGGAGAGCCGGTCACATAGGTACGTTCTTTGGGCAGTCCGCAATCGGCAAGATAACGGCGTGCGTGTTCGGAATAGGCCATATTGACGTCGGAAGTGATATCGACGATCCTTCTGTTTGTTTCCTCCGGCAGGCATTCATCCTTGCAGCGGTTGCCGGCCTCCATATGGAAGATCGGAATATGCAGTCTTTTGGCTCCGATTACGGAAAGGCAGCTGTTGGTATCGCCTAAAACCAGCACGGCGTCGGGTTTTATTTCCGACATGAGCGTATACGACTTCGCAATGATATTGCCGCAGGTCTCGCCGAGATTAGAACCGACCGCGTCCAAATACACCTCCGGGTCAGCGAGCTTCAGGTCCTTGAAGAACACGCCGTTGAGGTTATAGTCGTAGTTCTGTCCCGTATGCGCAAGGATCACGTCGAAATATTTCCGGCTCTTGGTAATGACCGCCGCAAGACGGATAATCTCCGGACGTGTGCCGACTATGATAAGCAGCTTAAGTTTGCCGTTTTCCTGCCACTTCACTTGCTCAAACATTTATTTCCCCACCTTTGCAAGCTCGTCCTGAATATAGGAAAGAGAAAGCAATTTTTCCTTCACTTCCTCAACCGACAAAAGCTCGGTATTGTTGGAATCAAATTCATGAAGCGGATTACGGTCCTTATCTCCGTTGCTGAAATAGTTATCGTAGTTCAAATCGCGGGCATCGACCGGAACGCGATAGAAGTCGCCCATATCAATAGCCTTTGCACACTCCTCGTTGGTAAGAAGCGTTTCGTACATTTTCTCGCCATGACGGATACCGATAACCTTGATGTCCTCTTTCTTGCCGCCGAACAGCTCGCAGACAGCCTGTGCCTGTGTGCCTATCGTGCAAGCCGGAGCTTTCTGAACCAAAATATCTCCTGTTTTACCGTGTTCAAAGGCAAATAAAACAAGGTCAACGGCTTCCTCAAGAGACATAATAAAGCGCGTCATAGAAGATTCTGTAATGGTAATTGGGTTCCCGTTTCTTATTTGGCTGATCCAAAGGGGGATAACCGAGCCGCGGGAACACATGACGTTGCCGTAACGCGTGCAGCAGATCTTTGTTTTCGTTGTCGTTCGCGATTTAGCAACCGCAACTCTTTCCTCAAGAGCCTTGGAGATACCCATAGCGTTTACAGGGTAGGCCGCCTTATCGGTAGAAAGGCAGATGACGGACTTAACCTCGGCTTCAATAGCCGCAGTCAATACGTTATCGGTTCCGACAATGTTGGTTCTGACCGCCTCCATCGGGAAGAATTCGCAGGACGGCACTTGCTTGAGAGCCGCCGCATGGAAGATGTAATCCACGCCGTGCATAGCGCTTCTGACCGACTGCAGGTCACGCACGTCGCCTATGTAAAATTTGATTTTGTCCGCCACCTCCGGCATTTTCGCCTGAAATTCGTGGCGCATATCGTCCTGCTTCTTCTCGTCGCGCGAGAAAATGCGGATCTCTCCGATATCCGTGCGTAAAAAGCGGTTCAGAACCGCATTTCCGAATGAACCCGTACCGCCGGTGATAAGTAGTGTTTTACCTTGAAACTGAGACATTGTTTTTTCCTCCTACATTCATTTGCATTTCAGGGCATGGGATGTATTTTATCCATGCAAGCGTATATTTTTCTGATTATTTTCGTTTTTGTACTCAACCCGCAAAATTTTTCAAATGCTTTTGCCGGATCCTTATGAAAAGATTTGAAAAAAGAATCTCTAACTCTTTTCCTCTGCACACTTTTGTAATAAGACGGATTTTGTTTTAATCCCTTGTCCGCTTCAATCCGCAAAGGCTTGACGCGGTCAGATATTCCGTCAAAAAGCCGTTTTCCGGCGTCGGTATGAATCAATACAAGCGACGTGCCTTTATTGTCCGCAATCTCCGGACAAATATCTTCAACGCCCCAAAAATCTGCCATGGTAATGTCGCTTTGATAGGAAGCGCCTTTGAACCTGCAATGATAACAGGACGGGCGCAAAAAGTCATTCATCACAAATCCGCGCAAATAAAGGTCTCTTGTAACGTCGCTTTTATACTCATTTCCGTTTTCAAAACCGCACCTCAGAGAATATTTGTGCCAGCCTTCGCTTTTATCGCGAAACGCCGTGGAACAAAGGCGACTGTTTTCCTTACTCTCCAGCATAGCGGCATACTGCCTCCAGACCATCGGCGAAGGAACGCCGTGGCAGATAAAATCCACTGCTATCAGCCTGTCCGTATTTGCTCCGCGCAAGAATCTTTTTAACCCTGCGGTAAGGCACGGTGTGCCGCTGAATAAAACACTCCGTCCGTCACGCAAGTCGTGCTTAACCTTCGCAAAAACGTCTGCCGTATCGCTTTGAAGATATTTTGACCCTTGAAGCAGCCGAAGCTGTTGCTCGGAATCTATCCGAATATGCTCCGCGCTCCGGCAATCTTCGGACATGGCGCAGCCATAGACCACGCCGGATCCCTGCAAAACCTTTTTGGCAAGCTCATAAAAGACTCCGCCGGAGGAGCTTTTTTCCCGCACTTTATCCTCATTTGCAATAACAGAATACGCTGACTGTATCTCACTTCTAACCTCGCCACAATGCAGAACCGGGCATACGATTTCACATAATCCGCAGTTTGTACACTGTTCGGTGTTGGCCGAGGGATACCAAAATCCCTCCGAATCGAATTTCATCTCAATGCAATGCACCGGACACGCCGATTCGCAGCCCTTGCACCCACAGCACAGGCTTTTATCCTCAATTTTTATCATTTTTCCTCCGAAGAAGCTTCTTTAACAACATCTTTTCCTCTTCATTCTTTCCGATAACAAGAAAGCCTACGGCAAACAGTGCCAAATACGAAACGATCGCTGCCAAAAACGACAGGTATTTGTTGCTTACAAACATACCGATTGCGTATGCACATGCAGAGGCAATCATCTGATAAGGCAGTATTCCTCTAAAAGTCTGTGCAAACAGGTAAATGACGGGGATTCTGATTTTTTTCTGATAGTAAATATTCATCAAAACGACCTGTCCAAAGAAAGTGCAGACAGCCGTAGCCAACGCAGCGCCTATAACGCCAAAGCCTTTTATCCACCAAAAGGTCAATACAATATTTGCAACCGTGGTAAACGTCAGAATGATCGACCGGTATATTCGTTTTCCCAACGCGTCCAATACATTGATAATGACTCCGTTCGCCATGTTTATGAACATAGGAATCATTATCACCAAAGCAATCAACCATGCCGTCACATAGCTTTCGCCATATACGATGGAAATAAATTGTCTGCCCGCAGCAATGAATCCGAAAAGAACGCTGCCGCCTATGAGTACGATCAGCCTGCTCGGCTTAATTAACGTATCCGCAAGCTGCTTTTCTTCAAGACCGCCTCCGACGCCTTTTATCACCTGCGGCGCATACATAGATATCGGAATCGTCGTAAGCGAGGAAAAAACATTATATATGTACATTCCCACGCCGTACAGCGTGACCTTTTCGGGAGACATCATAATACCGATAAGGAATTTATCCACATTATTATTTGCCTGATTCACGATTGTCTGCATAAAGATCGCAAGGCAAAGCGGAAGCGCCGCCCGGAAAACAGACTTATCAAAATGCTTTAACGAAGGACGTATCGAGCACTTGCGCAAGCAGAAGAAGTACGTGAATACCGCGATAAAAACACTTAAAGCAGCATCCACAATTGCAATGATAACGGAATATCTGAACGCGGAGATCAATGCGATAAGCAGCGTCGTCCGCAAAACGATCTTAACGGTGGATACAGCGGAGGAAAAGGTATATTTTTCGCAGGCAAGGATAATCCCGTTCACGGTCTGCGTATAAAACGAGACTACAAGAAACACGGTCATAATGGCAAAAATCTTTTTTCCATACTCAATCTGCGCTTCCGTCATTGTTTTAGAATAAATACTGCCCATCGAGCAGAAAAATCCAATCGATACGATTGCTATAGCAACAGCTAACGCGTTTGTAATCGTCCATATCGTTGAAACGTTGCGTTCGATCTCATCACGCGGCGCATTCCGTCCAAAGCACATGGACAGATTACGCGTCATGACCGTACCTGTACCGAACTCAAACAGCACCAGATAACTTGCAAACGCCGAAACCGTTTGATATATGCCGTATTCCGTATCCCCAAGCATGCGTAAAAGAAAAGCCGAAAGGAACAATCCGCATACCATATTAAGGGCTGTATTTATGTAAGATAATGCAATACCTTTGCTTCTGCTATTCATATTTCCAACAAATTCCCTGTAACCGACAGTAGAGTGTTTTTATATCCGGGCAAAAAATCTTTGTAGCGCCGGCGGATCGAGTCCTCTCCCGCAAGCAAAACCTGATTAAAAATATTCCAAAGCTTATCTTTTTCCTCCAATGACTTCCACGATACCGCAAAGCCCTCCTCTTTTTCAAACAAATCTCTTGCAAGTCCCCGGGATTTTACCGAATAGCTAAGCACAACGGTCGGAACTCCCGTTGAATAGGCGGCAATAGTCGAATGCGTTCGCGCGCCGATAAAAAAGCGGCATTTTGAAATAATATATTTAAGCTGCGTGCAGGACAATTCTCTGTCCACGATCGATACGCGGCCCGTTTCGCAAAAATGCTTATACAGTTTTTTCAGAGGAACGATGTCCTGAAGATTGTGTTCGATGTTATATACGTGCGGAATAAGACAAACGCCCATATCCGTATCGTTTAAGATGCGCTCAATCAGATAAAGAACATTCTGATATGTCATTTCATTTTCATTTTCAGGATCACGCATAACCATAGGGCTAAGATTGATTCCGACCATGTTATTCTCTTTCCAAGGCTGAGGCAGCTGAGTTTCCTTAATGGGAAGATAAAAGGCCGGATCGCAGGCAAGAAAAACATTTTCGGCCGTTCCCCTGCATTTTTTTATAGTTTCATAGGATAAGGTCTCTCTCGCAACCACATAAGAATATCTGCCAATATCCTCACACATTATTTTTTTGTGCAAAATATCTTCTTCGACGGAACAACCCCAAAACACATTCGGTATGTGCCGTTTCGCCATCATTTTGTTCAGCGCAATACTGAGATATGGCGTGCCGTAGCAATATGTGTCTCCGCCCACGTTAAAGGTCATCGCGTCTTCTTTTATCAGCCGCGCGGCTTTCTTGTAAGTTTGCCTGCATCCCCATTCCGCGTTTCCGAAAACATCGCGAAGAAGCTTGCCCATGATTTTTGACGGCAGTCCTTTTGGGGGATACGAAACAAGCTGAGCCGCCTCGCCTAACCCAACCAAATCATCGTATTTCTTATCAAAAGTAAACGCTGTCGGCTCGGTTTGCAGACCTGCCTCTTTTAACACTTGGGCAGTCCCTCGGACAATTGCTTCGCAGCCGCGGTTCATACTTCCCGTATGTCCGCATAAATAAACCTGTTTCATTTGCTTTACCTCCAATCGTCCCTAAGCCTATCGGCCACACTGCAAACTCCCGAACCGCTTGCGGCCGGGTGCTCCTTCCCGCAGAGAATATCTTTTGCAAGCGCAACAAACCGTGTTGCCGCATTTTCTGCATTCCACTCATTTGCCATGGTTTGATAGGCGTTTTGCGCCATATTTTTGCGCTCGGATGGGTGCGTGAGCAGCCACTTCGCCTTTGCATATAAATCGCCAAGGTCTCCGCTTTTATAGATCAGTCCGTTTTGCCCGTCCTCAACCAAATATGGAGCAGAGCCTATGGCGTTGCTTGCAACGACCGCGCAGCCACTGTTCATGGCTTCGTT
This sequence comes from uncultured Eubacteriales bacterium, assembly GCA_900546385.1. Classification (GTDB taxonomy): domain Bacteria; phylum Bacillota; class Clostridia; order Oscillospirales; family CAG-382; genus UMGS882. The sequence continues at coordinate 25,875 of URCT01000015.1, forward strand.
TAAAACTGCGCCCCAGCCCTCGCGGCGATCAGAGGTGAATAGAAAAACCTCGCTGCGTTCCATGTGCGAACGAACGTCGTCCGGCTTCATAGAGCCAAGCATATGCACACAGTCTTTGAGACCGTATTTCTCTATCCCCTTCCGAAGAGCTTCCTCTTTTTCTCCGTTTCCGATTATGTTTAACTCAAAGTCAAGCCCCTCGGCTTTCAGCCTTTTGGCAACCAATACGGCAGCCTCCGGATGCTTCCAATCCAAAAATCTTCCTACCCATAAAAGCGAAGCTGTTTTTTTTGAATCTATCAGGCTCTGAAGATTTTCGTAGTGCTTTACCTCCGGAAAATACCCCCACCGAATGCATTTGTCGGCAGGAAAATGAAAAAACGATAAATCATACGGCAGAAACGCACTGGCACATAATACATACAGATTCTTGCCGGCATACGCCGCAACCCTCTCGCGTACAGTTTTGGCAGTTTTGGGGATAAAGCGTCTCCAGACTCCCTTTTTGAAGAATCGTTCCGAAAACAAAAACGACAGCTTGTTTTCCGCCATTCGCATTTCTATCATCCCGTTAGGGCAGCCGCCGAAGATCACGACATCCGCAGACAGCAAGAGGGAATCCACGCGGCTCTTTTCTAAATTATAATCGATAACATAGTCCCGGTCTTGGCTTAACTGGAAGCCCTGCCGGCCTCCGTTTTCGGTAGCGATAAACCAAAAGGAATCCGAACGGGCTTTCAATGCGTCGCAAAGCGGGATCTGATGATGGTTCAAAAAATTTGATACAAATACAATATTCATATATTTCCTTTACCCACTCACTGCCAGAAAAAATGATACGGCAGGAAATCGCTTCCTCTGAGTCTATAAGCAAATAATGCAAACATAAGCATAACGGCTATAAACTTCGTTACCTGGCGATCCTTTCCTTTCATGCAATTAATCGTATTCGGCAGCAGAATAAGCTGACCGAACATAAAATAGAAGCTGATCCGCTCCGCGGCCAGAGTACCGACATAGCGCATCAAAAAGCACATACACCCGGTCATGGTTAAATAAAGCGACGCCGTTTGAATCCGGTCAGTGTACAGCTTTCTGTTAAAAACAAGCGCGAAAGCAATGATGAGAAAATATATTGCACTGGCAATAAAACCTCCGGAATCGACGCTTGTGTAATAATGTCTGTCGAAAAGCTCATTTGCGAAACCGATTATGTAGTTGGAAGAATAGAAAAAAACACCGGATATGGCGATAAAAGCAAAAATGTAATTCCATTTGTATTTCAGCCAGAATATGATATATATTACGGCAAAAACCACAGCCGTTTGATGAAATTGCATTGCAAGCAAAATCAACAGCATAAAAGGAATTATTTTGCGTTTTTTCGCGGCTTCATAGGCGAACAAGCAAATGCTCATTGCAATCGACTGACGCATTCCCTGCATTTCAAACTGCATAAGTCCTAAGGTTACATACATAATCATGCTGAAAACGACATCATGGGAGTTGCAATATACCGAATACGCGATGCTGACAGTATAAATTGCAGCAGATACAACAATTATAGTCTGCGCAGAGTGGAAAACTCTCGACAACACAAATGTGAAAAACTGAAACCCGATTTCAACCCTTTCAGGATTATAATACTCTTGCCAACTGTCTGCCGCTATGGCTCTTCGCATCATATTGTAATAATTGGTGGTATCGGTACTGCCGATGCCCCTACTGCGCAAGGCCAAAAACAGAAAGAGAATCAAGCCGCACAGAAACAGATATTTTCTTTCGGCTTGGCGCTTTACCGATAGATCCGCATAATTCAGTCTATTAGGAAAAAAAAGAGACAATACGGCAGGCATGGCTGCCAGAGCAAGATACGGTATCATTTAATATCCTCTTTTTTATTTGAGTAGATAAAACTGTACATTCTCGTATAGGCGTCGGCATTTTTTTCTCTGTCGTGTGCGATTTCAGCCTTTCTTATCGCATTTTCAGAAAACCTCCTGCACAGATCGTCATTTTCAAAAAGCTCGCTAAGGCGCGTTGCCAAATACGGATATTCCGGAAAATCATACAGGAATCCATCCTGTTTATCCGAGATAAAGTCGGCCATGCCGCCGCGGAAAGAGGCGACGCACGGACATCCAAGGTACATAGCCTCGCGCAAGATCATCGACGTTCCCTCAATGGCGGACGGAATCACGGCAGCGTGCGAACGAAGGATACGTTCAATCATTTCTTGTTCGTCCAACCGGCCGAGAAAGACAACATTGTCCTGCAATTTGCGCTGCCTTATCAGTTTTCCGAGGTATTTTGCATATGCGCCCGTTTCTGCAAGCTTGCCGTTTCCGGCTGACATTCCGGGAACATATATCCGGATATCCGGATATTTCGGTTTCAAAAGCGCCGCCGCCTCAATCAGCTTATGCAGTCCTTTTAAGGGCGTGCCGCCCGGATTGGTAAAAATGCTGTGCCGTTCAACCGATGAGATATCCCATTTCCGCGAGCTGTAAAAGCCGTCGCGCAGATTGTATTCAAGCTGAAAAACTTTCAATTCCGGATTGATACTTCGGCATACGGAAATATCCCATGTATTCACGCCGTTTATATACCTGACCCGTCGGAGTATTTCCTGTTCATAGCGCGCGTTGCGCATATGTACGAAATGCATCTCAATTTCGCCGTTAAAATGCGTGTTCTGCCGAAGCGTTCTGCCGAAAATATATTCCTTAAGCGGAACATCGGCGAAATCCACATCCTTTATCCGGGTAAGGATTCCCTGAATCGAGGCGACCGACGGAATTTCGGGACAAGCACGCAGGAAAGAGAGTCCATGGGAATACTCTGTCCCGTGAAGATGTACAATATCCGGCTTAAAATCGGCGCAGATATCTCTCCACGTTTTCTCATATTTTTTTGTGTAGTTCAGCATATTTCTGCCGTTTCCCGGCAAGCAGTAATACGTGATACCGCTTACCTTGAATTTACGGAATTCCTTTCCGTAAACGCACGCTACGGCAAGCTCTGTATTTTTCTGCTTTGCAAGCATATGAGAAATATCTATCATCCATGTGCCGCTGGAACCGGTTTGCACCCCGAGATGGTCTGCCGCATCCGGGAAAAGTATATTTACGATCCAAAGTAATCTCATATCATATTCCTATCGTGTTTTAAGTTTGTAAAGGCTTTTTGTAATCTTCGGTTATGCTTTTTGCGTGTGCAGAAAGTTGATTCTGTCATCTCCCGGAAGCAAAACTTTTTTGCCGTCAATTGCAGCGGCCGAACGCAGCTTTTGGACATATCCCCTTATCGTCTCCGGCCATTCGCCGCCGTATACAGCCTTCGGATCGATAACCGTCATGCAAAAGCCGACATTCATGCTTTTGTTGTTATCACAATAAAATCTTCCGACTTCGTTCAGAAACGCCGCTCCCGGAAGCAGCCCTGCCACAACGTCTATCAGCAGGGCAATGGCATATCCCTTGAACCCGGCCATCGGAAGCACAAAGCCGTCCATGGCCTTATCGGGATCGTTTGTCGGATTTCCCTCCCGGTCAAGCGCCCAACCGTCGGGCAGCAGCTTACCGGCTTTTTTGTATTCCTTAAATTTTGATTTTGCAACAACGCTGGTTGCCATATCGATAATGACAGGATCGGAACCCGGAACGGGAATCACCGCAGAAAACGGATTTGTCCCAAGCATTTTTTCTTTTCCGCCCATAGGCGCCATCTGCGCAGGGCTGTTAGAACAGACAATGCCGATATACCCCTTTTCGGCGGCTTTTAACGGATAGTAAAAAGCCGGCCCAAAGGTATTGCCGTTACGGCTGAACACGGTAAACATGCCATATTCTTCGGCCTTTTTTATTGCATATCGCATGCAGTGCATTGCGCTGACCGGTCCCATTGCATTATCCGAATCTATCACGGCAAACGAGGGAGATTCCTTTACGGTTACGAGCCTTGGAGCTAAATTATATCCTCCGCGGTCTATTCTGTCTATATGTGCAGGCAGTATAGCCGTTCCGTGACTTGTCACGCCGTAAGCGTCTGCCGTAACAAAGCAGTCCGCCACTGTTGCGGCGTCAGACACGGGTACTCCGTGCGCAGTCAATATTTCTTCAATTTCTTTTGCATTCATAGTCTTTTCCGTTTTTTTCCGCAGCTTTAATAAATGTACCGACAAATACTTTTTTTATGTCGTCTATATTGTGATTCAGCTTACCTGTATTAAAGGCCTTTTCGGCATATTCATTTATCTTTTCGGGAGAGGATACCAGCGACGAGAGCCGCTCTGCTATTTCATCGTTCTCGTTTGCAATGACCGCACAGTCGTTTTCCCTCAAATAAATGATTGGCGCAATTTCTTTATCGCCTATCGCAAAAATGCACTTTCCGTTCTTAAAGTAATCGGTCAGCTTGGTCGAAAAGGATAATCTTGCGTCATACCGGTGATTCTTTTTAAGCGATTCCGCAAACACAACGATATCCGCCGATTTCTGGATAGCGTCAACCTCGCTTTTCGGAACGCTGCCGTGCACATGGCAGCCGTTTGCATTGAGCATTTCGGCCGTTTTGCCGTCAAGCTGTGTGGGCGTGTATATATCGAACGTTATCTTAGGCTCCTCCTTGTTGATAACCGCCATTGCCTTGGAGATTTCGACAAGTGAATCGGCGCGTCCGATCAGCAGATTGCCGGTGTAAACCATGCGAAGCGGATATTTTGCAGGACACGGTTCAAACGTCCGTCCCGAATAATCAATTCCTTTGGTAAGCACAATGCTGTTGGTTCCGAAAAGTCTGTCGGTCTCATCGCCCTCTGTTTTGGTAATCGTAAACATCTCGGTACAGTTTTCGGCCAGCTGTCTTACCACTTTTCGAAGCATAAACCGGTGAATATAAGCGAACGGATTATAGCCGCAGGAGCGGTAAGAATAGTTATCGTCCGCAAGGTAGCATACATAAGGCTTGGGATACTTTTTCAAAATGTACAGTTGCAGCTTTCCCATATACACAACCGGATAGATCGGAACAAAGTATACATCCGGCGCTTCTTCCCGGATGAACTGCTCCAACGCCTTGGTTTTCCATTTGCCAAGACTCCAGACTATCTCCCGTGCAACCGTCATGAGCCACGATTTTTTCTTATGCGCTTTGGCGTACAGCTTTTGCTCGGCCTGTGCAGCCTTTTTAGTCTCTTCGTCGGCGGAGCTTGCGTTGTAAACTCTTTTTCCCACGCATTTCCGGTTGAGTACGCTCTTGATGATCTCGTTTTCCGAGATCCGGAAAAAGCTGTTGCAAACGGGCGTATTCGGCAAATCCGACTTGGTATAGATCTGCGCCACGCGCTCTTTATCGTACAGGCGGAACAGATCCGTCTGCGTATGTATTCCGCTGTCTTCTCGCCATGTGCTGAGGGATATGGACAGTACCTTGGGAAGATAGTTGCTTTCTTTCATATTCTGTACCTTCACTTAATCCGGTCGTATATTTTCAGAAGAAGAACAACTCCCGAAAAACCGGCCAAACGATATAATTT
>URCT01000016.1 GCA_900546385.1 uncultured Eubacteriales bacterium
TCCGATCTGTATACGCTGCTTGCTCATACGGAAAGCGAAAGCCTCTCCGATCCGGCTGCTGCCGATTGGCTGCTTCGCAGTTATTTGTACGGCCTTGCCGCCAAGCTTATGCAGCTGCCGGCGAGCCCGGTCGTTACGAAAGAACGCGCGGAACGAATGCAAGCATATTCTGCCATGCATACGGCCATGGACTACATTGCCGCACACTATATGACCGATATTTCCATCGAAGAAATTGCCGGAATAACCGGCTACGGAAAAAGTCTTTTCTGCAAAAAATTCAAATGTGCCACGCAGACGAGCTTTCATAAATACCTGAACCTGTGCCGGATCGATAAGGCCTGTGCGTTACTGGCGGATGACCGGCTGCCGGTCGCGCGGATCGGTGAGCAGGTCGGTTTTCGGGATACCAAAACGTTTTGCCGCGTGTTTAAGCAGATTATGAAACAAACGCCGACGGCTTACCGCGCTTCTCTGTGAAAGGTGCCTTTTGCGAAAGAAAGAGCTTGCTGATTTGACAGCAAGCTCTTTTCGGATTCTATTTTTGATTTTGGCTTCCCGACAGCAGCAGCGGCGCGATTTTGTCGATATCGCCCGCGCCCATGGTGAGGATCATGTCGTCTTTTCCGGCGCGCGCCTTGACATAGGCGGCGATTTCCGCAAAGCTCGGAAAATAGGCGGCCTCCGGCAGAAACCGGCGGATATCCGCCGCCGAAACGCCGGTATCGTTGGTCTCTCTGGCGGCATAAATGTCCGCCATCACCACCACATCGGCAAGCGAGAGGGCTTCGGCAAAGCCGGCCATGAGTGCCGTAAAGCGCGAATAGGTGTGCGGTTGGAAAATACAGTAGACCTTGCCGGGACAAACAGCTTTTGCCGCGGCTAACGTTGCACGGATTTCGTCGGGATGATGTGCATAATCATCCACCACCACCGCGCCGCTCTCGGTTTCTCCCAACCGTTCGAACCGCCGCTTGACGCCGCCGAACGAGGCAAGCCCTTCGCTGACGGCCTTGGCGGACACGCCGCACAAATATGCCGCTCCGGCCGCCGCTGCGGCGTTGGAAACGTTGTGCATACCGGGTACGCCCGGCTTTGCATGGCAGAAAAATTCGCCCATCGCATAGATGTCAAATTCTTCATAGCCGCCGCAGCCGGTGATGTCGGCCGCATAAAAATCGGCTTTCGGGTCTTTGATGGAGAAGGTGTAGGTCTTGGTCGAAATGCCTTCAGCCGCCTTTACGGAGCCGGGACAATCGGCATTGATGAGCGCAATGTTCTGCTCTTTGCCGCTGTCGGTGTCCAAATACGTGCGGAACGAGGCGATGACATTGTCCATATTTCCGAAGAAATCGACGTGATCGAATTCACAGTTCAAGACCACGCGCACGGTCGGATGCATGGCGTGATACGAATTTTTATATTCACACGCTTCAAAAACCGCCGTATCGCCGTGACCGGCATGATAGGTCGAACCGAGCGACGGAATGACGGCGCCGGCAAGAATGGTGGCATCGGTGTCGGAATGGGCGAAGATGTGCGCAAGCATACCGGTCGTGGTGGATTTTCCGTGCGTTCCGGCAACGCCGATCGAATGCGGATAATCGGCCACTAACGCACCGAGCAGCTCGGCACGGGACAGAATGACCGCACCGCGCGCTTTGGCGCAGATAAGCTCTGGATCGGTTTCGGCAATCGCGGCCGTGAAAACCACCGTCTCATAGCCGTTTTGATGCTCCGGCGCATAGGTATCGTACACCGGAATGCCGTTTTGCTGCAAAAACCGCGTGGTTTCGCTCGGCTTGAAGTCATAACCGGCCACACGAAAACCGCGGCGTTTGAGAATGAGTGCCAAGGACGACATACTGATGCCGCCGATCCCGATAAAATAAACGCCCGAATTTGCAGGCAAATGCATGAAAAATCCAACCTTTCCGGTAAAAAGCAGAAATACGCGAATTGTCGGTATAAACGCCGTTTTTTCGCAAACACTATCCGTACAATCGGTTGCAAAGGAAAGGACTGTACGGAGATGGAAATTACCGATATCAAGATACGCAAAACATTTGACGACCAACCGCTAAAGGCCGTTTTGTCGGTGACCTTTGACGGAGCGCTTGCGGTGCATGACGTGAAAATCATTTATGCAAGAGACAAATACTTTGTCGTGATGCCGTGCAAGAAAACGCAGAACGGCGAATACAAGGACACGGTTCATCCGATCAATGCCGCTTTTCGCAAAACCTTAGAGGACAGCTTGATCGGCGCCTATTTGGAGGAAGTCGGCCAGTCACACGATGTGCTTCACGTATAGTGTGCGAAACGGAATCACCCGTCAGGGTGATTTTTTTTGCAAAAACAAACACGGCCTACGATGCAAAGCAAGATCACACACCGACGGATCGAATCGTTCCCCATACACGTCCTTTGCCGGCTATGCTCAGCCCAGGTGTGCTTACGGCACATTATCCGTATCACTTAATGCTGCTCGGTTCCCCGCCTGACATGGTTCATGAGGGATAATTGCGTAAGGCCCAAACCTCAACACATAAGCCGACGACGACTGACTGTACAGAAAACAACCCTCGCCGCCGGAATCCATCCCTGCTATAGCGGATTTCAGGTACAAGACGCCGCTACTGTCCCGACTGGTGTGACCTTGCTTCATACCGTACGCCGTGGGCTGTCAGCAGAAGCAGTCATCATAATATTATGTTTTACGGTAGTAAGTATACCACAGTTTTTCAAAAAAATCAAGAGATTTTTCCGAAAACTTCAAATTTCCTTTTTTTGTGCAAAGGCACTGCCGGTTTTTTGGATAATTCCGGAAAAATCCGCCTAAAATCCCTTGACAAGCGCACTGTTTGGGAGTATCATTATTATGCGCTTGTTTTTTCAAATCTTTCCTTAATATTATAGAAACTTCGCATAGGAACGGCAAAGGAGGCATTCGTTTGAACTCTGAATTGTTTTTGTCACAGTTACATACCGAGCGTTTGGGACATACCTTGGCATTTTTTGCATCGCTTGACTCAACGAGCTCCTATATACGCCGCAATCTGCCGTTTTTGCCGCATGGGTTTATCGCGATTGCCGAGGAACAGCTCGGCGGAAGCGGCAGACGCGGGAAGAGTTTCTATTCGCCGAAAAACGACGGCTTGTATTTCAGCTTTTTGCTGAAAGAGGAAAAATACCGGAACGACCCGTTGTTTACCATCCGCATCAGCTATGCGGTGTGCCGGGCTGTGGATAAATTGACCGGCACCGAGAGCGTCAAAATCAAATGGGTGAACGATTTGTATATCGGTCAAAAGAAGCTTTGCGGCATACTGTGTGAAGCACCGGGCGGTGCGCCGGATGCGTTGATTATCGGCATCGGCGTGAATTTCACGGTGGATAAATCGCTTGTGCCGCAGGAACTAAGGCATAAAATCGGTTCATTACGTGATGTAAGCAGCGGACGGTTTTCCAAGGAAACGTTAGGCGCTTACATTTTGAACGAGCTGGAAGAGATGTACGCAAAACCGCTCAATGATGAGGAATTCTTGGCGGCCTACCGTCGGCGTTCGGCGGTACTCGGCAAGGAAATACAGGTGCTGCACGAAAACGATGAGCTGCGTGCGGCGGCTCTTGACATTGCGCCGGACGGCGGACTCATCGTGCGCTATCCGAGCGGCATTACCGAAAAGCTGACGGCTGGCGAAATCAGCATTCTTATCAACGGATAGTTTTCTTGCGAAGCCACCGAAACCGCTTTCAACCGAATATGACACAAACAAGACCGGACGTCCTGAAACAGAACGTCCGGTCTTGCGGTTTGCTATTGTTTTTTTGTATAACAATCGGCTTTCACGAACCGACCGCGTTTTCCCGTAAACACGGTCGGCTCGTGGAGTTTTATCGGTTTGTAATTACTTTGCGGCCGGAACGACGATGTCGTCTGCGTAGCCGTAGTTGTAATCGAGGCCAGCTTCAAGAGATGTAATGGTCAGGTTGCCCCAATCGATAACATCGTTTACGCTGCCGAGGAATTTAGCTCTGTAGATTTCATTGCCGTGAAGCGGCTTGCCTTCGAGAGTACCGTAGATCATCTTGCGGCCGTTTTCCCACTTTTCGGAGTAGTTGATCTGACCGAAGACGTTCGACGGATAAGCGGTGTGGACAATACGATTGGGCTTGAGTTCAACACCGTTGTAGAAGAGGTGTTCGGTAACATCAACGAGGAATTCGAACTTGCCTGCTGTTGCGTTCCAAGCAGCCGGAGTCTTTTTGTTGAGTGCATACGTATAGGAAACGCTTACATTAGCGGTTGCAGGATTGCCATCCGGACCAACAACGTAGCGGAACACATACGGACGATTGATGCCCGGAGCGACATATCTGCCGTCGAGAAGAACGTCGTCAACTTTCAGAATCTGGAAGTAACGGTACGGAGCTTCGCGCTCAAAGCCAGCGTCGACCCATTCGGTCTTCATGGTAGCGCAGGTTCCGTCAATACCGTAAACGTGCTTAACAAGTTCGTTAACACCGTAATACGAGAGAGTAGCAGCGTCTGCGGTAGCAGCAGACTTAACATCGGCAAATTCATTGCCCTTGGAAACAGAACCGTCGAAATTGAATTTCGGGCCTGCAACGACGAGCGAGAAGCTCTTCTTAACGTCGATGGACTTTGCACCGTGACCGGTCAAGTTCGTTACGGCGTTTGCATTCAAAGCACCGTAAGCGGCAACAGCACCGTAACCATCATCATAGTAGAGGTTGGAATCGGTGTTGGTGTAATTTACAAGTGCGGCATTGCTGTAAGGCATATAAGCGATGGAATCGCCCTTAACTTCCCACATACCGAAGCCGTAGTAGTTGTTGTATTCAGCCTTAACGGTTGCAACATCTTCTGCATATTCTACCGGATAGGTTTCATCGGTATACCAGCCGAGAAGCGGGAGGTAAGCCTGTGTGCGGTGATAGATGGCATGCGGAGCACTGAGATCCCACATAAAGTTTGCTTTTCTGTACTGAACGTTTTCCTGAACACCGTTGTAAAGAACCTTACCGGTATCAACGCCGTCAGCAAGTACTCTGAAGTACTGACGGTTCGGCCAAGCCTTTTCCGTTTCGGGAGCGGTAAAGGTTGCCGTTGCATACGGCTTCAAGCCATAGAGTTCTGCGGTTTTAGCGTCAACAACAACGCCGGTGCTGAGTCCGTTGTCATCGTACTGTTCATAGACAACGCCTACGCGATAAGCACCAAAGGCTTCTTTTTCGAGGACGGAGGTATCATAACCCTTGATCCGCCATTCGAGCGCACTTGCCCCAACTGCACTCGAAACGCTGAGCACAACGGCTGCAACGCCCGTGACCAGTTTCTTCATGTTTGACATAAGTCTGTCCAACTCCTTAAATAAAAAATATGGTGTAGCAAACCGGTGTTTGTACGTTATTATTATAAACGCAAGGCGTGCCAAATTCAATAGAATCCGATAATCAGCCGTTTTACGGGAATAATTAACCGAACGACCGTTCAAACATGACTGATTATCAGCTCTTTTTCCGGATTATCAACGATTACATCCTCCGACGAACATTCGACATAAGTCTCCACTTCCCGACAGCGGCTTTTGGAGACCGGAATTTCGAGTTCACAGCCGCGCAAATGCAAGCACATTTTCGATTTGATAAAGCCGTCGATGCGGCGGCGGTTGACCAAGAAGCCGCTGTGACATCGCAAGAAAAACTCCCGATACCGCTTTTCGAGCGTCCCGAGCGACCCGTAAAACGACAGCTCGCCGTCCTTTTCGGTGCAGCACACCACTTTTTTCTCCATGGCGGTGAAATACAGCACGTTGCTGGCACGCACCATGCTTCGCGCCCCGCGTGTTTTTAAGAGGATCTGCGGATCGTCCGGCAGAGAACGCCGCGCGTTTTCAAAGCGGATGATGTCGGAGATGAGCAGCCGCAGCTCGTTTTCGTCGACCGGCTTTAGCAGAAACCGCTCGGACGCACGAGTTTTTTGTAGCAAAAGGCGATATCGGCGGTTGACGGTGCCAAAAAGCAGATATGGCATTTTTCGCTGTTTTCGCGGATACGGCGCGCCAGCGTCAGAAAATTGCCGCCGGACACCTTGTAGCGCGTGTCGATAAAAAACAAGGCGTTTTCGTATTCGTCGTAACAGCCGATGATCCAGTTTAACGACGGATTTTTGTATAGCTGCATCGAATCTCCGAGTATCCCGTAAAGCAGCTTTTCAAACTGTGAAACCTGGAGCGAATCGTTGTCAAAAACAATGACCTTCATGCGTGACTGTCCTTTCTTTTGCCGTGAACGGCAGAGGATTTCCGCTTTTTCCTGCGGATGAGAAGACCGATACTGAGAAAAATGACGAGTGCGAGCGGGATGAAAATCAGGCGATAGCGGTAGAAAATGCCGTACACACGCACGGCAAACACGTGCAGATATGTACCGAAGCTGACGGGAAACTTCTCCAAATCGATATAAAACGCACAAGCCGGAATACCGGCGGCATTGCAGAGCGTTGCGTCCGTTCCGAACACGCTGTCGGTCTCGGGCGCATAGCGAAGCCGGTAGATCGGTGCCAAAGAGGTGATGCGCACGCAGTCCGGCGCGACAATTTCGCAGGTGATGTCCGTAAACGCCCAATCTTCGCCGATGGCGTCAAAGCCTTTGGGAACGCCGCCCGAAAAGGCAAGCGAAGCGCCGGCGTGGTCAAAGAAAACATCGTAGACACAGCCGCTTTCATCGACCTTTTTGGCTTGACGGAAGCTTGGCGCGGTAACCGAGCCGTATTCGGAAAAGCCCCATTCGTTCGCCGCCGCCATTTGCGCAAGCCGCTCGGCGAGTGCCGGTTTGTTGTTGGGATGCAGATTGTTGCGGTAGGTGCGGTCGCTCCATAAGTCGGAGCTGGCGCAGAGATAGCAGTTGTCGATAAGGGACGGAATCGTGCCGCTTGCGGCGCGCACCATGCCGAAATCGGTGTATTGCCAACCGGCATCGGGCGACGTTTCCGGTGCATCAAAGCAGGGCGGCAATTCCACGATATAAAACGGAAAATCCGTATAGGTGGATTGCGCTTTGTCGGCACGGAGCTGTTCGGCAAACGCGCGGAAGCCTTCGGCATATTCCGTGTAATAGGCCGCGTTGGCCTCTCCCTGATACCAGATAACGCCGCGGATCGGAAAGGATAATAACGGCTCGATAAAATGCTTGTAGATAAGGCTTTTTTCGCCGTAGCCGCTTAAAACTTTCGCGTTTTTCGGCTGGACAAAGGACGCAAGCTCTCTTCCGGCAAAGCCCAAAGAAATCACACCGACGGGAATCTGCTCCGAACCGAGTTTGCAGAGACTGCTTGCAAAGCAAAGCCCGAGCGCGGACGCATTGAGCGTTTCCGGATGTGCCGCTGTTCGCCATGGTTTGGCATAGGGCGTGTAGCGGTCGAGAAGGGACACGGTTTTGTTTGCCTTTTTTTCGGCAAGCCGTAAATCTTTGCTGTCGAAGCTTAAAAGACGCGTGAGATTTTCCCATGTTCCGGTGACCGGCTTTTGTTCTTCGGGAAGCGACGCGGCGTTGTATTCGACATTGGATTGCCCGATGACAAGCCACACATCGCCGATGAGAATGTCCTCATAGGCGTAATGCCTTGCGTCGGCCGCTCCGAAAATCTCGAGCGTAAAGCTTTCCGGCGACGCGCACCGCGCGGCAAGCGTAATGCGCCAAACGCCGTCGGTGACTGTGCCGAATCCGTAAGAATCCGCAAGCCTTGCGCCGACCACGGCGCCTTCCTCCGCACCGGTGCCCCAAAGGCAGATCGGCTCGTTTTGTTGGAAAACCATGTGATCCGAGAACACCCCGGCAACGGTAAAATCGACGGCGTTTGGTTCGGCGGCACCTGCCGAAAGGCATAATAGCGCAAGCAAGAGAAGCGCATAAACGCCGAATGCCGCGCGAAATCTTGTTTTTCGACTTTTTTCGCCGAGAGGGCAGACCGTTAATAGACGGTCGTTTTTTCGGAACGGCCGATGGTTTGCTTGCGGCAGATGCATGGCGATCTCTCCCGTTTTTACGGCGATGAAAGATCGCCTTTTTGTTAACAATATATATATATATATATATATATATATATCGGTGTCGTCGAAATCCACAAATGTTTTGTATGTTGCTATATTATTAATTATTATAGCATTCAAATGCGATAAAGTCAATATCTCTAAATGCATTTTACATTTTCGATTCATAATATGTACGAACAACGAAATAAAGGAAAATTAAATATGAATTACACGGATAATTGGCAAATATCATGAAAATTGCTTCGATTATCCGCAAAAACGCCGATAAAACAAAAATGTTACAAGAAAAAAACTCTTGACAAGCGGCGTCGGTTGTACTATAATAAAAAGGTCATAGTAAATAGAACGTGTTTGAGATTTTGAGTCACGGCGAACAAAGGAGAAGGACGCTCCTTTGTTTTGTCGCGGCTTTTTTTTGTATAATTCTCTGCAAACGACTATAATATTAAGGAAGAAAAATGACAGATTCGAAAGGAAGAAAGATTATGGTGGATGTTGCAATCATCGGAGGCGGTGTGGTTGGCGCGCTTACGGCACGGGAACTAACCAAGCTTTGCTTAAAGGTCTGCTTGCTCGAAAAGGAAAACGATGTCGCCATGGGTGCCTCCAAAGCCAACAGCGGCATTGTTCATGCCGGCTTTGACGCGCATCCCGGTTCGCTCAAAGCCAAATTCAACGTGGAGGGCAACCGCCTGATGAAAGGCCTTTGCCGCACGCTTGGCGTAAAGTTCCGCAACAACGGGTCGCTTGTTATCGCGTTTAACGACGAGGACATGAAAACCGTAAGGGAGTTATACGACCGCGGCGTTCAAAACGGTGTGCCGGATTTGCAGATTTTGGACAAACGTGCGGTGCATGAGATTGAGCCGGCACTTGCCGAAACGGTCGTCGGTGCGCTGTTTGCGCCGACCGGCGGCATTGTCTGCCCCTACGGTCTCACCATTGCCGCAGCAGGCAACGCCATGGACAACGGTGCAGAGTTATGCACGAATTTTGAAGTGATTTCGATTGAAAAAGGCGACGCGTATTACACCTTAAATGCCGCCGACGGCCGTTCGGTGCAGGCGCGCTTTGTGGTCAACAGTGCCGGGCTTTTTTCGGATGCGATTGCCGCCATGGTCGGCGACACGTCGTTTCATGTGCATCCGCGTTCGGGCGAATATATGATTCTCGATAAGGCGAGCGCCGGTTTCTGCGACCGCACGATCTTCCGCACGCCGACCGCCATGGGCAAAGGAATTCTCGTTTCGCCGACGGCGGACGGCAACATTTTGCTTGGGCCGACCTCGACGGACATGACCGACAAAACCGATAAGTCCACCACGCCCGAAGGACTTGCCCAAATCATGACGCAGGCCTTGGAGGATGCGCCGGGTGTGCCGCTTCGCAGCGTGATCACCTCGTTTACGGGCTTGCGCGCGGTCGGCGACACGGGCGATTTCATCATTCATTTCTCGGCAGATCGCTTCTTGACGCTTGGCGGCATCGAATCGCCGGGTTTGACGAGTGCGCCGGCACTGGCCAAATATGTGGTCAAGCTGTTAAAGAAAGCCGGTCTTTCGGCCGAGCGCAATCCGGCGTTCAACGGACACCGCAAGGCGTATTACAAATTTTCCGAAATGTCACCGGCGCAAAAGAACCGCGTGATCCGCGAAAATCCCGATTACGGCACCATCGTCTGCCGCTGTGAGGGGATTACCAAAGGCGAAATCATTGACGCCATGCGTGTCAATCCGCCGGCACGCGACCTCGACGGCATCAAGCGGCGCACGCGAAGCGGCATGGGACGCTGTCAGGGCGGCTTCTGCTCGCCGGTCATTGCCGCACTCATTGCCGAACACACCGGAATTCCGTTCGAAAAGGTCACCAAGTTCGGTGCCGGTTCGGAGTTAAATCTCGGTAAAACCAAGTAACAGACCGTTACAGGAAAGGTAGACAAGATACTATGATGAAAAAAGAATTGGTCATTATCGGCGGAGGCCCGGCCGGCATGAGTGCCGCCGTCAGTGCGTATGAAGCCGGTGTGAAGGATATTCTCATTTTGGAGCGTGAAAGCCGCTTAGGCGGTATTTTGAAGCAGTGCATCCACAACGGCTTCGGCTTGCACAAGTTCGGCGAAGAGCTGACCGGCCCGGAATATGCTTATAAATATGAAAAAAAGGTGCATGAATACGGCATTCCCTATATGACCGAAACCACGGTGTTAGCCTTGTCCGAAAACCGCGTGGTGACGGCAACCAACAGCGAAAAGGGTGTGTTTTCGATTGAAGCCGGTGCGGTCATTCTCGCCATGGGCTGCCGCGAACGTTCGCGCGGCGCGGTCAACACGGCAGGCACGCGTCCGGCCGGCGTTTATTCGGCCGGAACGGCGCAGAAATATGTCAACATCGATGGCTTCATGCCGGGTAAAACCGTTGTGATCTTAGGCTCGGGCGATATCGGCCTTATCATGGCGCGCCGCATGACGCTCGAAGGAGCAAAGGTCAAGGCGGTATGCGAAATCCTGCCGTATTCCGGCGGCCTCAGCCGCAACATCGTGCAGTGCTTAAACGATTTTGACATTCCGCTCAAGCTCTCGCACACGATTTTGAAGATCCACGGCGAAAAGCGTGTTACCGGCGTGACGATTGCAAAAGTGGATGAAAAACGCAACCCGATTCCCGGCACAGAGGAATACATCGAGTGCGACACGGTGCTGTATTCGGTTGGCCTGATTCCGGAAAATGAGCTGACGCGCGGTGCGGGCATTGCGCTTGACCGCGTGACGAGCGGCGCGAAGGTGGACGAATTCCGCGAAACCGAGATGCCGGGCGTGTTCTCCTGCGGCAACGTGCTGCACGTGCATGACTTGGTGGACTATGTCAGCGAAGAAGCCGAGATTGCCGGAAAGGGCGCGGTACATTTTTTGCGCGGCGAGACCGCCGAGAAGTTAGCGAAGCCCATTGCGCTGTCCGCGTCGGACGGCGTGCGCTATACCGTGCCGCAGCGCATAACCGAAAGCGGAAACGTTTCGGTGTTCTTCCGCGTGGCGGATGTGTACAAAAACGCGTATATCACGGTCAAGGACGGCGACACGGTGCTGCTTCACCGCAAAAAGACGCGCCTTGCACCGGGCGAAATGGAACGCTTGGAACTGAAAAAAGAGTGGATCGACGGAAATACCTCCGGAAATTTGCATTTTTCTCTTGATTTTGACGGAAAAGAGGGAGTATAATGGGAACGGAAAAAAGAAACGTAATCTGCACCTGCTGTCCGATGGGCTGCCACATGGAGGTGACGCTTGAGGACGGCAAGGTGACGACGGTCGTCGGCAACACCTGCAAACGCGGCGCGGCCTATGCGGTCGATGAATGTACCAATCCCAAACGCACGCTTACCAGCACGGTCAAAACGACGGCCGGAGAAATGCTGTCGGTCAAGACGGCCGAGGCCGTTCCGTTCGGAAAACTGTTTGATGTGATGCACGCGCTTTCCGGTGTGACGGTCAAAACGCCGGTGCATATCGGCCAAGTGGTTTTGGCAGATGTCTGCGGCACGGGCGTGGACGTTGTGGCGACCAAAAATTTGGATTAGCGTTTCAAAAAACAAAAGCGGCGGCCGCTTACCGATTGCCGCCTGACAGAAAGTGGGTTTTTATGGAACAGGCCGTTTTTCCGAAAAAAAGCATCATTGCCGCCGTCCGCACCGAAAATGAATGGAAAGCGGCGTTAAACAGCCGTGCCGATGTGCTGTTTTTGCTTTCGGGCACCATTTCGGCGTTGCCGGAGCTGCTAAACGAGGCGCATCTGCGGCACAAAAAGCTGTTTTTGCACTTAGATATGATCGACGGCCTTGCCAAGGATGCGGCCGGTGTCGAATATGTGTCGCACCTTTCGCCGGACGGCATTATCAGCACGCGCGGCAATTTGATCAAATTTGCCAAAAGCTGCGGCCTTTGCACGGTTCAGCGCTTTTTCATCGTGGACGGCCGCTCGGTGGAAACGGCACTCGATACGCTTCGTCAGACAAAGCCGATGTTTGCCGAGCTGATGCCGGGACTTGTGTGCAAAACCGTCCGTACCTTTTCCGAAACCGGGCTTCCGATCATTGCCGGAGGACTCGTGACAACGCCCGAGGAGGTGCGCGATGCCTTTGAAGCAGGTGCTTATGCCGTCTCAACCTCGGCACGGCTGTTGTGGTAAATCGTGACCCTCTTTCTTTTGCTGTACAGACAAAAACAGGCTGTTCGATGCGTGCTTTTTTGCGCCGGGCGGCCTTTTTTTGCGCATATTTCGACCGGTTGACGGCTGTCAGCCGAAATGCTGCAAGTGGTTTTGTGCGATCGTTACGAGCTTTTGCAAAAAAAGAGGTTGCTTCAATCCTTGCGTACTGGTGAAAACAACCAAATTCGGCAAAAGTCTTTGTCAGTATTGCACAAAATGTCATTATTTGCAAGAATTAAGCCGCTATTTGTAATTGACATGGTGCAAGGCTTGCTTTATAATTGAATTGAACATTGATTTGAACAAAAAAACAGAAAAGGAGTGTTCACATGAAAAAGATCTGCGCCATTTTGCTTTCCGCTCTCATGTTGGTTTCTCTGTGCGTGCCGGCCGGCGCGTTCGAGCTTGAAGCTGTTGAGACCGTGAAAGAAACCACTGATCCGTCAGAAGCGGACACGGCTTTGACAGCCGTCGACCCGCTGCTTCGTCCGGGTCTGAACACCGTCAACGGCAAAACCGTTCCCGAAGATTTCGAGAGCTGGACAAAGGATAATCCTGCGATTGTCAGCTCGAAGGGTGCCACGGCTCGCAAAATCGAAAATTCTCCGGCTGATGTCAACGGTCACGCGGCAGATAAGTGCGTTGTGCTTGAACGGAAAAATATCGCTGCTGAAGCTTATCCGCAGTATGTCGTTGCCGCACGCATGGAAAAGGACAGAACCTATGCACTTGCCTTTAACCTCTACGGCGTGTTGAACACGACGGATATCTGCGCCTGGATCATGTCCAGCGACAGCAGGCAGGTTGTTGCTAACTTTGGCGAACTGTTCGGAAAAGCGATACAGGGCAACTCGTGGTATTCGTTTGAAAACAAAGCCCTTTCCTGGAACAAAGACAGCGGCAACGTTTTGCTGATTCAGCTCAAAGCACCGAAAAATGAGGCTTCCGATTACACCTGGTATTTGGACGACCTTTTTGTGATGCCGTACTACAAGATCAACTACATCGGCACGGACGGCAATATCCTTTCGACCGAGCAGGTGCTGTATGATGCCGACGGCAACGTCTTGACCGCCTACACGCCCAAAGCCGACAACTATCCCGCAGGCGTGCTCGGCTGGTCGACCGAGCGCGGCGAATCCGCTCCGATGACCGAAATCACTTTGGCAAACGAAGATATCAACCTGTATCCGGTTGTGGAACCCGATGCATATTTCACCTATGAAAGCGATATTATCAGCGGTAAAAGCGGTACGACCTTTACCGTGACGGCCGCCGACGCCGCTTCGTGGAGCGTGGATGTCGGCACGACCGAAGCAACCTACGTTTCCGACGGCAACACGCTCACCGTGACCGCACAGGGCTATGCCGGTATCATCACCGTCTCTGCCACCGATACGAACGCCGAAGAGCATACGCATACATTCCGTCTGTTCAGCGGCGAAAAGTGGAAGCCCGGCTTGAACACCATCACCGGTACGACCGAAGCCTTTGATTTTGAAGGCATTTCCCAAGAAGACATTTTTGCCACCGTTACGGAAAAAGACGGCACGGTTTTGACCGGTAAAATCATGAACGGTGCCGGCAATTCCTCCGGCAAATATGAGCCGCATTGGTTCTTGACCTCCAATCCGCGTGCAAACGACGTGAACAGCTCTCTCACTGCCGTTTACAGCAATTACCGTTTTTGCTATATGCGCCCGATTGCCGAGTATAACCCGAAGATCGAAAAGGAACGCCCGGTAAACTATCAGTTTGATGTCCTTTCCTCCGGCACGCTGTATACGCTCATCAACGGTGCCGCCGGTGCGAACGTCTATTCCGACGGTCTCGGCTCCGGTTCGACCGACGCGTGGAAGCACGAAAGCATGACCGTGCTCATTGAGGGCACCAAGCACGCCACCGGCGGCGCGGCAGACGGCATTGCCTTTATCAGCTCCGGCCCGAAGGATGGCAGTCCGTATAACGAATCCATCACCGGCAAGTACTGCTTCATGGATAACATCAGCTATATCCCGTACTACAAAGTCACCTACATCGCCCTTGACGGCGAAACGGTTGCCGCAACCGAATATGTGCTTTACGACGAACACGGCAAGCTTATGACCGAATATGTGCCAGACCTTTCCAAGGTGGACGGCGCATACGGCTATTCGCTGACCAAGGACGGCCCGCGTGTCGGCAGCGTGAAGCTTGAAAACAAGGATATCACGCTGTATGCATCGGATGCCACCGAGCTTTTGTTCGGCAGCAAGGCGTATCCGATCGAATCCGAAACCTTCACCGTCCCGACGCCTGCCGACGCCGGTGAAGTCTCCGAAAACTTCCGTGTTTGGCTCGACCGCAGCGGCAACAAGTATCTTCCGGGCGACACCCTTTCCGGCGAAACGTTGGATGCCCTTATCGGCATGAGCTTCACGCCGTATTATCAGGATGCGACTAAACCTGCCATGGGCTTTGCCTTCGAAGGAAAAGCAAGCGGCAATTTCAATGTCGGCAATACCGTTTCCAATAAGTTTTCCTATACGGAATTCATGGAAGACGACGGCAGAAGCATTCTTCATGCACGCGCGTACAAGTGGAATCCGACCTCCCTCAGCACGGACAGCCGCGTTTCGATTGTCGCCGCAACGCCGTTTGATGCGTTCGAATACAACATCATTTCCTATACGTACAAAATCAATACCCTGAAGGATAGCAATCTGAAGGATATCACTGCTCCTGCCAACATGAAAATCTATTATAACAACGGCAAGGGCAACGGTATCTGGTGCTCTTCGCCCGCAGCGGATGGCTGCCCGGGTGAGCATATTCCGGCAAACTCCTACTATGTAACCGTAACCGATGACTATCAGACGCTTGAAATCGACATGGGTCTTGAAGAAAACAACATCACCGGTCACGGATGGACGGCCGGCGGAAAAATCTCCGAATTGCACATTGACCCGGCGAAGATCCAACTTTCCGGTGTTCAGGATACCTATATCGACTCCTTGCGCGTGTACCGCGACGGTATTTTCACGGTCACGTATGACACCAACGCACCGGAGTATTATGAAGATTTGGTTTACGGCGAGGTCGAGCCCGATACCGGACGCGGCGTCGGCACCGGCTATCTGTTGAGCGACAAAAAACCGGTTGTGGAGGGTCATGTCTTCCGCGGCTGGGCATTAACGGCGGACGCAACGCCTGACCAAACCATCACAGAGGTGGATTTAACCGGCGACTTAACGGTATATGCCGTTTGGTCGGAAACTCCGGCCGCACCGACGACCGGCAAAACCGTTTCGATTCGCAGCGGTGCCGACGGCGTCAACGGTATACGCTTCTCGGCAACGGTCAATGCAAGAACCAAGGCAGCCCTCGAAGAATACGGCTTTATCGTGGCACTTGAGGATACTGTCGGCGACGGCGAATTGACCTTCAACACCAAAAACGACACGACCGGCGCACCGTTATACGTGACCGGTACGGCGTACAGCAAATCCAAGGGCATCGATTGCCAGTATGATGTCAGCCCGACCGGCGTTACCACCTTTACGGCCGTGTGCGTCGGCATTCCGAGCACAGCACACGCCACACGCATGGTGGTTCGTCCGTATGCCGTGTTTACCAACAACGGCTTAAAGACGACCTTCTACGGCACGGCCGTCAAGAGCTCGCTCATCGAAGCGGCGCAAGCGGTTCGCGATGCCGGCGGCGAAGCCTATGAGGCCAACAAAGAGTATATTGACGGCATTTTAGGCTAAACAACTCCAATAAAAAGAGCGGCGGATGTCCTTTCCAAAAGGATGTCCGCCGTTTTTTGTATAAAAAACGCAAGACGAGCCTGTACACTGCAGAATGCAACATACAGGCTCGTTCTTTGTATTAACGGCTATACGCCGCCGAACACATCCTCGGCATAATATTTTCCGAACATATACACCGGCACGGCTGACCAACCATGGCAAAGGCTTCCGGCTCTCGAAAAATCGTCCGCGCCCTTGTCGGTTTCCCAAAAGGTGTCCGCACCGCGCTTTAGCATGGCGCCCCAACGGGTTTCGATTTCCGTTAAAATCTCCTTTTTGCGGTGACCGCGCTTTAAGAAAGCTTCGTAAGCGAAGATCGTCATGCTGAGCGAGACCGGAATCAGCGTTTCGGAAGCGAGTGCTTTTTCAACAAGCGGCACATAGGCGGACGGCGTGCTGTCGGTATACAACATGAGTGCCTGCGTCAAATCGTGCCGAGGCGCGGCATCGGTGAGCCGCGTGCGGTAAGCGCCGTGCGCCGGATCAAAAAAGGCTTTGTGCGCGGCTTCTTTGAGAGAAGCGGCAGCGGCGGCATATTTGGCGATGAGCTTCGGCTCGGCTGTTTCGCAGAGTGCGGCAAAGCATTCGAGCGCATCGGCGACAAAGGCGCATAACGGTGCTTCGTAAATCTTTTCCGTGTCGGCAAAGCGTTCATTGCCCTCCAAACCGTCGCGCCATTCATAGAAGTTCCAGTGCTCTGCGCCGGTGTATAAGGGGATTAAGCCGGTGTCGTCGATGCGGCTCACAAAGCCGTCGGCGATGGCACGCAGCGTCGGGAACAGCTCGGAAACAAGCGTATTGTCGCCGCTGTAGCAGCGGTATTCGTATATTTCACGCAAGAAAATGGCGGTAAAGCTCGGAATGGTAATGGAAACGCGGCCGGGTGCGCACAGCTCCAAAAGCGCGTCGTGCGGTCGGAAGGAACGCGCCATCAAGGCAAGCGAAGCGCGCGGAAAGCGGAACTCGCGGAACGCATAGTAGCCGCACAGAATCTGAATGCGGCTGTCCATGCCGTATAACGACTGTTCGCGCCACGGGCAGTCTTCATAGTGCTCGTGCATACACATCCGCAGCGTTTTGACACCGACTTCGTAAATCTGCTTGTGCAGACCGTCGTCGGTCGGACACGGATAGACGGTGAGCGGATAATCGGTCGGCAGCACACCGACGTTTTGCAGCGTCGCTTCCTTTGCGTAAACGTGCAGCTGCAGGTACCGCAGTCCGATACGCTGGAACGGATAGAAAAAGTCGTTATGTCCCTTTTTGGCAACAAAACGGAAGCAAAAATTGCGTGTGCCGAGCAGGCTGCGCACGCGCAAATCCTCGTAATGCTCGCCGAAGCCGACCAAAATTTCAGTATCCTCCGGCACATCGCAGGAAAACGAAAGATAACCGGCTGTTTCGCCGCCGAGATCGTAGAAAAAGTACAACCCGTCGGCCGTGTCGTTCTCACCAAACGCTAAATGACTGCCGTTTGCGGTGCGCGAGACCGCCGAAAACGGCTTTGCCGACAAAAAGGCGGTGTACATACGCGCAGCCTTGGGTAAGGAAGCGTCATTTTCACGGAAAATGCCCTGCGCCGTGAGCTTTGCGTCAATCGGCGCACCGATTGTGAGCTTTTCGATCGGGCGCGGCGCAAGCTCACGCGGCTTTTCGACGGGAATGCTGTCCCGGAACGGCGGCAGCGAAGCGCGTGCGTCGAACTCCGCGTTAAAGCCGAGCTGATAGGTGAGGCGCTCGTGTGTGTCAAGATAGCGCGTGTCGTGCGTGCTCGGCGTTTTTGCGGAGCTTGCCGCTAACGTTTTTTCGGCTTGCACGACTGCAAAAATCACGCCGGGCGTGCCTTTGGCGCGTGTCGAGAAGTTTTCGCCGCAGACATAGTGGCCGACGGTGAGCGTGTTGCGGCCTGGCTTGCAGAACGGCGTAAGGTCGATGGTGTCGTAAACCGGGTGAAAATCGTAATCCTCGAAAACACCGGCATCGGCAAACGTGTCGTTCACAAACACGGCATATTGCGAAAATGCGCTGATGTACAGTGTCACGGGCGCGTCGGCGGTTACGTCAAACGAAGCGGTGTACAAATAGTATCGATGGGTCGGCGAAGCGTCGCCGTCGGTGTCGGCCATGATCCAGGCGGCATCCTTGAATAGGTTTTCCATAGAGGGATCAATCCTTTCGGAAATACTTGCTAATACTTGCTTTGAAGGACCGAAGGCGGTAAAGTGCTTGTTCGATCATCTTATCTTACCATAGCCTTAGGCACTTGTCAAGCAAAGCTAACCAAAAAAACGTTTTCACGGTGTTTTTTTGCGGCAGACGGAGGATTTTTCCGGCCGCTCTTGATTTTTCCGCGTTTTGCGTATATAATAGAGAAGAAAAGACCGTGTGTATCCGGTCGTCGACCGAAAGGAGCGTTGGCATGAAACGAAAAACGCCGAAAAAAACGGCATTGCCGTCCGAACCGACGGTGCTTTCCCCGGAAAAACCGAAAAAAGACGTGCTTTTGGGCGGCTTGATCGCCTTGGCGGCCGTTTTGTTTTTTGCGATGCTTGCCCTGTGCGGTGTCTATCTGAATATGCGCACGGGCAACCGCACGTCGACACTGCCGTCGGTTCCGGCCAGCGACCGCTGGATCCTCACCGGCAGCGGCGGCAACCTGCAAAGCGGCGCAAAATCCTTGCTTTCACCGTCGTTTATCGGCATCAAAACAGCGGACGGCACCATGACGGCGGCTACCTTTGATACCGCTTCGCGCAAAAATCTGCAAAAGGAACTGGAAGCGGTGCTTGATCCGTTGCTGTCCGGCGAGATCCGCACCGCTGAAATTACGCGGGAGGCCGACAAACGCGCCTTTGCCGCCGATCTGTGCCGCGCCGAACGCTATCTGTTCTGCTCCTTTTTCGGTGAACTGCCGGCAGCAAGTCTTGTACCGGCCATCCGTGCCGGGGATTTTCCCGAGCTTGAACAAAACTTTTTTGTCCGCTATCTGTTTTTACTGCCGGATGAAGACGAAAATCTTTATGCGGTTTGCTTGGACGATGCGTACAACGCCGTGTTTTTGTATCCGCATGACCAAACGCCCTACACCGCCGACCAGCTCTCGGCATATACTGGTGTGGGAGGCTATGCCGCTTTTTCCTTTGTAAACGGCCTTCCGGAAAGTGCCGTGTATACCGAATCGTTTGATGTGGATTCGGTGGTGGTGATGTCCTCGGGCGCGTTTTATACGTATGATGTGAACGAAGAAAAAACAAAAGCCTTGTTAAAGACGCTCGGCTTTAACATAAACACCGTCAAAAGCATCCGTTCCGGCAACAATGCCACCATCGATTTTGTGGACGGCGAACGGGAACTCTATGTATCCCTTTCGGACGGAAGGTTCGTTTTTTCCTCTGACGAGGACGGCCTTATGCTGTCGGACTTTTTGGGCTACTATCCGGCTGACGGAAAGAATTATACATTTGCGGATCAGATTTTGTGCGTCAAATATTTGCTCGGCTCGCTTGACCGCATTCTGGTGGGCGGCGATGCGTCTCCGGTGCTTGTCGGCGCTTCGCTCGACACGGACGGCACCGCCGTGTTCCGCTTGAAATATTTCTATAACGGCGTGATGCTTACCGAAAACGCCGCCGATATCGTCGTGCATATCCGCAATAACCGCTTGGTGCGGCTGTCGGCGGTCACGCTGTTCTGCGACGGCGGCAGCTTGACCAAACCGGTTCTGCCGCAAACGTTCGTCCTGCCGCTGTTTGAAAATGCGGAAAACCGGTCGTGTTCGTATCATGCCATGTTTGAAAACGATTCGGAGACTAACCAGGTGCGCTTGGTTTGGGTTGCGGAGGAAACGGAGGACCTATGGAACTAAAACGGGTTTGTGCCTTCTTGGTCGGTGCCTTTTTGGTGGTGGATGTGTTTTTGCTCGTGTTATGCATCCATTTGAACAATACGCTCTTGTATCTGTCCGGCGATATGATCGATAACGCCGTGAGCTATGTGCGTTCACAGAATACGGCCATCGAACCGGAGGTCATTCAGCGCAAGATCCCCGATAACGCCGTGTACACCTTTCAGATCGCAAACACGGAGCTTGCCATGACGGTCGCCTCCAAACTCGCCGATACCTATTTTGACGGCGCACCGGTCAGCTTTGTGGAAACGCCGGACGGTGTGTCCTATACCGTCGGAAAAAGCACGGAGGTTGCTGCAAGCTTTCGCGTTTACACCGATTCGTTTCGCTTTGAGTACACCACGACTGCCTTTGACCGCGATACGCTGTCGCTTCCGAGTGAGGCGTTTTCCGGCGCGAACCTGACGCTTTCCGACCGGCAGAAAAAAGGCGTGGCTGCCTTTGCCGAGGTCTTGAACGCTGCCGCAAAAAGCGCAAAGGCTTCGTATACGCTTTGCGGCGTAACGCCTGCTGACGGCGGCAGCTATGTCAGCCTTTCGCAGAATGTGTATGCCGACTATCCCATTGTCGGGATGTTTGTCAACCTGTATGTGTCGGAGGACGGAAACGTGCTTGCCGCCTGCGGCAACCGCATTTTCGCCTCTCCCGTGCGCTCCTATGCGCCGACTCTGACGGATGGCTTAAACGCGGTCTATGCGCTCGATTTCTCGTCGGTCGCCGCGGTGCAGTCCGAACGGGTCGTTTATACCTATCGCTATGCCGGAGGCGCAACGCATTATTTGGTTCCGGTATGGGAAATCGTATATCTTGATAGAGATAACCATGCACAGACACTATATGTTGATAGCGTTAAAAAATAAACATATGAATAAAAGGTTAATTTTGACAGAATTCTCTGTTTTTTTCATGGAAAGTATGCTATAATAACAACGGTTGTAGGATTACGTCAACTGCTTGTTGGCGAATCCGGTTGACAAACGGTATTTCCGGGAAAAGAACAGAAAGTGCCCTGCCGCAGAATGCAGAAAATGCCCTGCGGCGGACTTTATGCGCGCTTAGAGTGCTTGTGCGCTTGTGCGCAGAACTTTTTGGCGCGTATGCGTATTTATCGCAGATTCTTTTTTCACTCAGTCACCATGCTTTGAAAGGAATGGCTCTTAATGGAGAAAATTGTCATTACCGGCAATAAACCATTACATGGAACAATCGAGGTGAGCGGCATGAAAAACGCCGCTGTCGCCATCGTATTCGGCACGATTTTGGCCGAAGATAAATGCACGCTCGGCAATATCCCGATGATCAGCGATATTGCGGATGCTTTTGAGATACTTACTGCCGTCGGTGCAAGAATCCGGCGTATTGATAAAACCACCTATGAGATCGACACAACGCGTATCAATCCCTGTTCCGCTCCGTATGACCTTGTGAAGAAATTCCGCGCGTCCTACTATATTCTCGGCGCGGAGCTCGGCCGCTTCGGCAGAGCCAAGGCTGCCTATCCCGGCGGCTGCGACATCGGCATCCGTCCGATCGACCAGCATATCAAGGGCTTTAAGGCACTCGGCGCAAACGTCGAATCGGTTTCGCGCGGCGGCTATGTCGATATCACCACCGAGGACGGCCATCTGTACGGCGATTCGGTGTATCTCGACGTCGTTTCGGTCGGCGCGACCATCAACATCATGCTTGCCGCCTGCAAGGCGAAAGGCACGACTGTCATTGACAATGCTGCGCGCGAACCGCACGTGGTTGACCTTGCAAACTTCTTAAACTCCTGCGGCGCGGATATTTCCGGTGCCGGCACGGAGGTTATCAAGATACGCGGCGTGGAGAAGCTTCACGGCGTGCATTACGACATCATTCCGGATATGATCGAAGCCGGAACCTATATGATCGCGGCGGCAGCCACCGGCGGCGATCTGACCATCACAAACGTTATCCCCAAGCACTTAGACACCGTGACGGCAAAGCTTCTCGAAATGGGCGTCAACGTCGAGGAATTCGACGATGCCGTGCGCGTGTCGGCCTTCGGCTGCACGCTCAAGGGAACGTATGTCAAAACCGCTCCGTATCCGGGCTTCCCGACCGATATGAATCCGCAGATGGGCGTGCTGATGTGCATTGCCAAAGGCGAATCCAGCATCCGGGAGGGCGTTTGGGACAACCGCTTCAAATATGTGGATGAACTCATCCGCATGGGCGCAAAAATCAAAAGCGATTCACAGTATGCCGTCTTCACCGGCGTGTCGCACTTGCACGGCGCACCCATTTCGGCGTGCGATCTTCGTGCCGGAGCCGCCTTTATCATTGCCGGACTCATGGCACACGGCGTGACCGAGATCGATCACATCCACCATATCCAGCGCGGCTACGAGGATATCGTCGGCAAGCTGCAAAAGGTCGGCGCGGATATCACGCTTCGTTACGAACCGGACGACGCCGGTGTCTTGAGCGTCGGCTGACAAAACAATATAAAAATAGCAGGCCGGCACGATTGTGTCAGCCTGCTTTCCGTTTTTTGGCACTTACGACAAATGCGCTTCGTAGTACACGGTCACTGTGCGCTCTTTTCCGGTGTCGAGATCCACAAACGTGATGACGCAGCCGTCAAGGCTCATGAATTCCCAAATGTTCATCTCATCCACCGTCAGCCGGAAAATCGTTTTTGTGCCGACCGTGGCACAAAGCTCGTTCTTCTTCTCACCGATGAGATTGAGATGGCCGCCGCGCGCAAGAATGGTATCCACGCCGGTCTCATCCTTTTCGGAAATGTACTTGAACGGCGTGTCGTGGAGCTTTGCCGCAATGCGGCGTTTGGTTTGCAGCTCTTTCGAGCCTTTGCCGAAAAGGGCGGTCAGTTTTTCAAACATTGTTTTTCTCTCCAAGTTTCGATTTGTAAAACAGAAAGGTTGTTATTATGAAAATCACAATCGGGCGGGAACATCTTGTCTATGCGCCGCCGGTCAATAAACAGACTTCCAAATGGGGCGTGTATGCCATTCCGAAAATGTGGCGCGCTATCGGCGGCGAGCTTGTTGTGCGCTTCAATGGGGAAGCGGACAGCGGCGTCTGTGAACAATGCGTG
This sequence comes from uncultured Eubacteriales bacterium, assembly GCA_900546385.1. Taxonomy (GTDB): domain Bacteria; phylum Bacillota; class Clostridia; order Oscillospirales; family CAG-382; genus UMGS882. The sequence goes on from URCT01000016.1 coordinate 23,067, forward strand.
CCGAACCTGTACTTTGTTTCGCAGGACGACGGCGAAACATGGAAACAGATCGATGACGGCGAAAGCCACTATGACATCCGGTACTTAACCGGCATCAATCCGCCCTTTGTCAAGCGAAAAAACGGCGAGCTTATCGGCGTGCGCTATAAAGACGGCCTTGCGCCGATCGTGAACGTGCCTTTTCAAAAAGAATATCGTGTGCCGTGTGGTGCTTCGATCGTGCGGATATACCGGTACGGCGATCTGCCGAAAGAATGCTTGGGACTCGAGCTTTTGCGCAAAAAAGGCGCAACACAGACGTTGGAAGAGATTACGCTTGATTTTCCGGAACGTGAAATTATGGTCAACGCCAAAGGAAGCGCGGCCGGAGACGGAACCTTCATCGACATACCGGAATATGTGCAGTCGAATATTTTCTCATCGCCTTATTTCACCGGCATTACCGAGCTTGCGGACGGCACGCTTGCGGCGGTCGCGCACGGGCAAACGCCTGCTGTATCCGACCGTCAGTGCGAGGACGCGTATTTGGTGGTATCCGAGGACGACGGAAAAACGTGGCGCAAGCGAAGTCTTATTGCCAGCGCGCCCGAAATGCCGTTCGGCTGCTGCGGCGACGGCGGTGAAATGTCGCTTACGCAGACCACAAACGGGAATCTGCTTTGCGCGATGCGCACCGATATGAGCATCGAGGGCTATCCGTGTGAAACGCTTCTTTGCCGGTCGGCGGATAATGGATACACCTGGACAAAACCGGAAAAAGTCGCCGATTCGAGTGTGACGCCGCACGTTGTGGCACTTGACGACGGCATTGTGCTGCTCATTTACGGCAGACCCGGCGTGCATTTCAAAATTTCGGAGGATAACGGCGTTTCGTGGAGTTCTTCGTATCCGATCATCGGAAAAACGCTTGCAGAAGAACTTGCCTCCGGAAAGAGCTATATGGCGGCCAAGTATTTTGATACAAGCAGCTACAGCAACACCTTTGTGGAAAAGCTGTCGGAGAACAGTGTCCTTGTGCTGTACAACAATCTGAAGTACGACGACGGCGACGGCTTGCGCCATAAAGCCGCATTTGTGCGCAAAATCACGGTCGAACGCTAAGCGGTTTTATCGGCAAATGCTAAGGATGCGTGTACACGGTGCCGGATATTTGTGAAATCCGATGATGTGTATAAACGCTGTGTAAATTCGGCGCACGGCTTCTTGACTTTTTGGTTTTCTTATTATATAATAAATTGTAATATTGCGTATGAAGCAAGTATTGCCATTTGTCAAATTTTTTCGCTTCGACAGGTGTTATTGGCTTTTGGGAAAGGAATGGCATAGGTATGTTAACAGCAATTTCCGGTATCAACTGGGGTGACGAAGGCAAGGGCCGCATGGTCGATCTGCTTTCGGAAAACGCCGATATCGTCGCTCGCTATCAGGGCGGCAACAACGCGGGACACACCGTTATCAACGAATTCGGCGAGTTCAAGCTCAATCTGCTTCCTTCGGGTATTTTCCGTTCGAATGTCGTCAACGTCATGGGCGGCGGCATGGTCATCGATTTGAAGCATTTGGTCGGTGAAATGAAAAAAATAACCGAACGCGGCATTTCCATAACCCCCGCAAACTTAAAAATCAGCGATCGCGCTACCATCGTTCTTCCGTATCATGTGGAACTCGATAAACTCGAGGAAGAACGCCTGACGCGCGTCACCGGCAAGCCCTATGGCTCGACCAGACGCGGCATCGCACCGGTTTACAGCGATAAATACATGAAAAAGACCATCCGTATGGGCGACCTGTTCTTCGAGGACGACCTCCACGAAAAGGTCACCAACATTGTCGCTTACAAAAACCTCCTCATTGAGGGTGGTTACGGCGCAACGGCGGTCGATCCGGAAGAAATCATGGCATGGCTGCACGAATACGGCGACGTGTTAAAGCCGTTCGTCTGCGACGTGAGCGTTTATCTTCGCGAAGCGCATAAGGCCGGCAAGAACATTCTGTTCGAAGCCCAGCTCGGTGCTTTGCGCGATATCGATTTCGGTATCTATCCGTACACCTCCTCGTCCTCCACGATTGCGGCATTCGCTCCAATCGGTGCAGGCATTCCGGGTGTCAAGCTCGATAAGAGCATCGGCATCATGAAGGCTTATTCCACTTGCGTCGGCGCAGGCCCGTTCACGGTTCGCATGAGCGGCGAAGAGGCTGAAGAGCTTCGCAAGGCAGGAAGCGAATACGGCGCGGCAACCGGCCGTCCGCGTGAAGTCGGTGCTTTCGATGCGGTGGCTTCCAAATACGGCGTGATTATGCAGGGCGCGGACGAAGTGGCACTCACAAAGCTGGATGTGCTCTCGTATATGGATAAGATCCCGGTGTGCGTGGCGTATGATATCGACGGTGAAATCACAACGGAATTCCCGAGCGGTCTGCGCCTTGACATTGCAAAACCGGTGTATGAATACTTAGACGGCTGGAAGTGCGATATTTCCGCTTGCCGCAAGTATGAGGATCTTCCCGAAAACGCCAAAAAATACGTGGCATTCCTTGCACAAAAAACGGAATGCAACATCAAATACATCTCGGTCGGCGCAAGCAGAGAAGCCTATATCGAATTATAATGTTTCTGACAAAGGTGTCGTGAGAGCTGTCTCCGGCACCTTTGTGCTTTTTGCAGCGCTTTATCAAACGTCCAAGCATTTGGACAGAAAGGAAACCTCATGGGACTCAAATTTACGAAAATGCACGGCTGCGGCAACGATTATATCTATTTCAACTGCTTTGAAACGCCGGTAGAGCATCCGGAAGAGCTTGCGGTGCGCATTTCCGACCGCCACTTCGGTGTCGGCGGCGACGGAATCGTGCTTATCTGCCCGTCGGACAAAGCGGACGCCAAAATGCGGATGTTCAACATCGACGGCAGTGAAGGGAAGATGTGCGGAAACGCCATCCGCTGCGTCGGAAAATATCTGTACGATAACGGTATCAAACGCCGTGGTACGCTGACCGTCGATACGCTGTCCGGCATTAAAACGTTATGCTTAAATATCGGCGCGGACGGCAAGGTCGATTCCGTGCAGGTGGATATGGGCAAAGCTATCTTAAAACCCGAAGAGATCCCGGTAAAGCTTGACGGCGAAACGATCGCCTCGCGTCCGGTGAAAATCGACGGCAAGGAGTACAAAATCACTTGCGTTTCCATGGGAAATCCGCACTGTGTTGTCTTTACCGATACGGATGTTGCGGAGCTGCCGCTCGAGAAGATCGGCCCGAAATTTGAGTTTGACCCGTTGTTTCCCGAACGCGTCAATACCGAATTTATCAATGTCATCGATAAGAACACGTTAAAAATGCGCGTATGGGAGCGCGGCAGCGGTGAAACGCTTGCCTGCGGAACGGGCGCGTGCGCGTCGGTCGTTGCAGCCTGCTTGAACGGCTTTTGCGAGAAGAACACCGATGTCACGGTTCGCCTTGTCGGCGGAGAGTTAGTCATCCGTTATACCGACGAAGCGGTCACCATGACCGGCCCTGCGACGGTTGCGTTTACCGGCGAACTGCCGGATTCGGTTCGATAACCCTATGCTGAAAGGAGATTATACATGAAAATCAACGAAAATTATCTTGCCTTAAAGGAAAGCTATCTGTTTTCCGATATTGCCAAAAAGGTCGCCGCTTTCACGGCGGCTCATCCGGAAGCTGCCATCATCCGCCTCGGCATCGGCGACGTTACCTTGCCGCTTGTTCCGGCGGTTGTGGAGGCACTCGAGAGCGCGTCGCGCGAAATGGGCGTGAAGGAGACCTTCCACGGCTACGGTCCGGAGCAGGGCTATGGCTTCTTGAAGGACGCTATCCGGGACTATTATGCCGCCAAGGGCGTTTCGCTAGAATCGGAGGAGATATTCATTTCGGACGGTGCGAAAAGCGACCTCGGCAACATTTTGGATATCTTTTCCACCGACAATACCGTTCTCGTGCCTGATCCGGTCTACCCGGTGTATGTGGACACCAACATCATGGCAGGCCGCAAAATCGTCTATGCCAATGCAAACGAAGAGAACGATTTTCTTCCCATGCCGGATGCCTCGGTTCATGCGGATATCATTTACATCTGCTCACCGAACAACCCGACCGGTGCGGTGTATACCAAGGAACAGCTCGAAAAATGGGTGGCGTATGCGCTCGAGCAGCACGCGATCATCTTATTCGATTCGGCCTATGAATCGTTTGTGCGCGATAATTCGCTTCCGACCAGCATTTATACGGTAGAGGGCGCGAAAAAGTGTGCCATCGAGTTCTGCTCGTTCTCCAAAACCGCCGGCTTTACCGGTACGCGCTGCGGCTATACGGTTGTTCCGAACGAACTTGAATACGGCGGCGTGAAGCTAAACAAGCTGTGGCTGCGCCGTCAGACCACCAAATTCAACGGCGTGCCGTATATCATCCAAAAAGGTGCGGCGGCTGTCTTTACGCCGGAAGGACAAAAGCAGATTCGTGCCAACATCGATTATTATATGGAAAACGCGCGCCTTGTGTCGGAGACCTTGAACAAAATGGGCATTTGGCACACTGGCGGCCAGAATTCGCCGTATATCTGGCTTAAATGCCCGAACGGCATGAAATCGTGGGAATACTTCGACTACCTGCTCGAAAACGCGCACGTGGTCGGTACGCCCGGCGCAGGCTTCGGCGTGAACGGAGAAGGCTTCTTCCGCTTAACGGCCTTCAATTCGCGCGAAAACGTCTTAGAAGCGGTCAAACGCATTCAAAAGACGCTGTAACAAAACAATTTTTTCCGAAACAAACGGACGTGACCCGAAAAAGGCCGCGTCCGTTTTTTATCTAGTTACGCCGCATCAAAGGAAAACCGTCGCAAGCGGTGTGCCTGCGGCGGTTTTGTAAGTCTTACGGATTAGTCATCCATACGGTAGATGCGAACGTTATCGATATAGTATTCTTCAGCAGAAGCCTTACGAACCGAATAATCGTTAATCATCTGCGAGGAGGTAACGCTCATGGTCACGGACCAGGTGTACCAGCCGTCGGTGTTCTTGACCTGTTTTTCGCCTTCCCAGAAGTTCGGGTCGCTGCTGTTTCCGTCAGCGTCCTTGGTCTCAAAGCGGATCCACGGGTCAATCTTATTGCCGTTCGGCATATAGATGTCTGCCATGAATGTGTATGTGCCGGGTTCTTTGAGCAGCTTCGGAAAGACAACCGCATAGCCGCCGTGTGCGCCGGTCGGCGTGATCTTCAAGACCTTGCCGCCCTTGGCGGAATCGGGATTGTCTACAACAGCCGTGTTGCTGGAAACGCCGTTGCAGTCGAACTTGATGCCCTGTGCGGCATAGGTGGCGTGCTGGGCGTCATTCTTGTCGAAGTTGTTGTACCAGATGAGCGTACCGAGTTCTTTGTCTTCGGTAGGAATATCGGGTTCTTCGTATACGGTAGCGTCGCCGGCGTCATCCGGCTTGTCGTCCTTTGATGCGGAGGTGTCGGCAGGACCCGGCGTTACGCCTTGCTTCGGGACAAAGCGCATATAGTCGATGTCCATGCGGCCGGTTGCGTCGAACGGGTCAAAACGGAGGCTGGTGATAACATCCTTCCATTCGGCAACATCGGCAAGGTTGACTTTGTAGGTTTCCCATTCGCCGTTGCTGTCGGTGCTCTTTAACGCAACCTGAAGCGTCTTGGCTTCGTTGTGACCGCCGCTAACGTTTGTGCCGAAATACATCTTTAAGGTGTGCGGCTTTGCGGCATTGTATTGGTAGCGGATGCGCAGCTCAAAGCTTTCGTAATCGCTTGCCTGAAGCTTGAGCGTGTCGGAGTAAACAATGGTCGGGTCGGTGGTTGCCGACATGGTTTCGCAGGACATATAGCCGTTGTTGACGAACAGATTCATGAAAGAGGACTTCCAGTTTTCCGTATCGGCAAGCGTGTTGAATTCCCATTGACCGTAAACGCGGTCCTTGGTATCGGCTTCAAAGTAATGCTTCTGCGGTGTTTCAATGTCGATTTCGTTCTTGTCGTTGAGCTTGAAGGTATAGCCGACTTCTTCGCAAAGCGTCTTGATCGGCAAGAGCGGCAGACCGTCGATGTCGGAGAACTTATAGGGAAGCTTCTTGGAAGCGCCGTCAAGCGTGTAGGTGTCGCTGCCGACGGTGTAAACGACGGTATGGTTGGTGAAGTAAAGCGTCAACTGCGCTTTGTCCTGATCCCACTCAAAGTAGGTGTTGAGCTGGAAGTCGATGCCGGATTCCGGATCGAACGGGAGAAGAACATCGCCGTTTTCGGCTTTCTGCGGTGCAAAGTAGGTTTCGGTGGTAACGCCGTTGATGTGGAGCTTGTTAGAGAAGTTGCCGCCTTCAGCACCTAAGAATTCAATCTTCTTGACGGCGATAGGCTTGCCGGAAACCTTCGCCGGGTCAAAGCGGAAGCCGCACAGTGTGCCTTTGAACTTTTTGATGGAAGAAACAGAAACCGTGTACTCAGCCCAATCATCGGTTTCGCTGGCAGGGTAGCCGATGCGCTTGTTTTCGCCGAAGTTCTGATCGTCGGTGGTGGTGTAGTAGATGCAGGGATTGAGCCCCTTCGGAATCTTGGCGGTTACGCGGATAGCGGCAACATTGTCAAGATTGATTTTCTCTGCGCTTACATCCGGGAAAATAATGATGGTGTCGCTCGTGGAGGTGCCGAAAACGCCTTCTTCGGTAACCGAAGAGGAGTCAACGCCCCAAAGAGCATAGTCTTTACGCGTAGCAAGGTCAAAGGTGTAGATCGGAACAAGATTGGTTTCATCCACTTTTTCTACGTAGTAGCCCTGTCTGCGCAAGAGGTGCAGGTTCTGCGGATAGAGGTGATTGATGCGGTAAGCCTGGTTAGCGGTCGGAACGGTATTAATAGAAGCGTCTGCCTTTTCGTCGGTGTAAGCTTCACGGAGTGCGTCGAGATAGCCGAATCCCTTTTCGTCGGTGGTCGGCATGATGTACGTACCTTCACCGTATTCGTTCCAGGTCGAGAGCATGACAAGACCTTCCTGCCACTTTTCGGTTGCGTGAGACGGGATATAGTCCTCTTTTACCCATTTTTGAGCAGCAGCATAGTCGCTCATGGTCATCATCGGGTAGCGAACCTTTGCCCACGGCATATTGTTGAAGCCGACGGAAACGGTCGGAACGGTGTAAATGCCTTTTGCGTTGGCACTGCCGAGCATGGATTCCTTGTTGGTTTCGAGACGATAGCCGCCAGTGCCCCAGTTGTAGGCATAGCAGCCGTCAAAGCCCATGGCGGCGAGTCTGTCGGAGCCGCTGCCGCAGGCAAGGTAGACCATGCCGTTAAAGCCGAGCTTCTTGACTTCTTCTTCAAGGTAGTCGAACATTTCCTTGACCTTTGCGTCGCCGCCGATACGGTCGGAAAGCGAGCCGGGACCGAAGACGCAGAGAATCGGACGGTTGTCTGCCGTGATGTAGCGCGGATCTTTGAAGTAGTTTTCAATGAGGTAGGGAACAAAGCTTTCTTTCCAGTTTTCCATGTGTCCCGGGCTTGGTGCGTTGGCAGCTTCCCAGATGATGGCAAACTTGGATAAATCAGAATACTTGGCGTTCATGTAGCCGTCATAGAGGTGTGTTGCGCCGACGTGCTGCGGGTCAGTGCCCCAGCCGTGCGTGAAGAACACACAGAAGGCCTGGAAGTCGATGCCGTGTTCAAGCGTATACTTGATTTCCCAGTCGGCCGTCTCCGGAAGACCTTCGTCATAGTAACCGAGAACCGGCGTGATTTCAGGATATGCCGTGATCTCCT
>URCT01000017.1 GCA_900546385.1 uncultured Eubacteriales bacterium
ACAAAACAACAACTTCGCACAAACAAAATTAAAACCTTTTTCCGCCTTGCGGCGGTGTTCCCTGCCGGGAACGTTCGAGGTTTTGCAAACCTCGAACCTCAGCGCGCCGCAGCGGCCGCTGAAAACAAAAACGTCTGCCTTGGGACACCCTACATAAAGAAGGTGTCCCAAGGCGGCTTTGTATCTCAATTTAATATTATCGTTGTCGTACGGCATAGCCTTCGGGTTATGCCGTTTTTCCTAGTCTTCGATTTCGTATATATTCGCCAACAGTAAAACCACACGAAATACTAAAGAGCCGTTGAAAATGATATGTTGATGAGAAACTTTGCTTTGCGACAATATCGTAATCCATTTCTTCTGTTAAATGTTCTTCGATATAGTCAATAGCGTTTTGTATTCCGGTTATCCAATCCATTGTATCCCTCCTTGTCTGTCAATATTCTATCACAAGGTAATTTGAATTACCCGATAATCTGTGCTAACTACAATCGGGTTTTTCAGCAATAAAGATGTGTGCAAATTCAGTTTCGAACTGTTCAATCAATAGTAACCCTGAATTTTCGATATAGGATTTCATTTCCGCAGGTGTATCCGGAAATACTGTGATTTTTCTCATTCCGGTGTCAATAAAAGCTTGTCCATCCCATTTATCCATATAATCACGTAAAGGCTTCGGATCGTGTACGGGATCGTTTTTTTCATCTGTAAGCAAATCGTAGTATCGGATAATTTCGCTATCAAAATAGCTTTCATCCTCTCAAAAATCGTTTGCAATTTAAGTATTGTTTAAGTATATCACATATTTGCGACTTTTTCTACCGTTGCATTGAAATGGCGATAGAGAGGTGTTGATCTCTCTGCCGCCACATTTCGGTTGGTTGTAAATTATATCGTGACTTACGATTTCTGTGGCTCTGCTACGGATGTTGTTCATCCGAGCAACCCACTCCATTTGGTTATCCGCTTTGAGTTGTTCGGTCACGCCCTCACGTTCTGCTATTTGTTTTACGAGCCGAAAAAACACATCCTCAGCTTGTTTGTCAATATCAGCGAGATAGCTGTTTAACTTACCACTTGTCAGCAGATTAGTGTATCGCACCTTGTGATGTTGCTTGATATACCTCAAATGTCGCTGTCCCCATACGCCGATTTCAACTTGTTTTTCATCGGGAGTGCAAGGCAAGGAAGATAATATTCGCCTTGTAATTCGTACCACAATCCGTTCTGCTCGTTATAAATTCTGTTTTCCATTATGTAATCCTCCAAAATATAGATTTTTCCTACAATTTCAATCAATCCGGCTGATTACAAAGCCGAAGGGAGAAGCTACTTCCTTACGTAGTCTCTCCCTTTCGGCCGACGTTTTTGTTTTTTATACGATTGTTTCTTCTGCGCCGCCGGAGCTTTCCGCTGTTTCTGACAGCGGCTCTGTCGGCGTTTGCGCCGGCGTTTCCGACGCAGCCTTTTCCTCTCGGTTCTTGACGTCGCTCTTTAGCAGCTTATACACCGCCGCGCAAAGCGGAACGCCGATGAGCATTCCGGCAATGCCGCCGACCGCGCCGCCGATAGTCACTGCCACTAACACCCAAATGCCCGGCAGACCGATGGATGCACCCACCACACGCGGATAGATGAGATTGCCCTCCAATTGCTGCAAAACCACGATAAACACGATAAATAATGCCGCACCGATAAGCGAATCCGCCGTAAACACCATAAACGCACCGACCGCCGCACCGATATAGGCTCCTGCAATCGGAATGAGTGCCGTAAAGCCCACAAGTGTCCCGATCATGGTCGCATACGGAAAACGGAAAATCGTCATGCCGACGATGCACAAGACGCCAAGAATCACCGCTTCGGTACACTGTCCCACGATGAACCGATGGAAGCAATCGTCAAGCACGGTGACAATGCGCTTCAAACCGTCACGCAGCTTCTGCGGCCTAAGATACGCATTTACCACACGGTTTAATCCGTTCGTCAGCGTTTCCTTGCCGCTTAGCAGATAAACGGCAAACACAAGGCTTGCGAACACGGAAAATACGGTTGAGAACGCCGCCGACACAAATGTCATGAGCGACCCCATCACGCCGCCAAGTCCGTTGACCACAAAATCGACGGCTTTTTCCACCAAATCCTTCCAATCGGCGTTTTGGCCGAACTGTTCCTGCAATTTTTCCTGTAAGATGCCGGTTAGTCCATATTCATTCTCAATGCTGTCATACCACTTGGCAAATACCGGCGGCAGTTCATCGACCAGCACTTTAACGCAGGATACAAGCTCCGGCACAATGAGTGTTATAACCAAAAAAACAAGTGCGGCAAGCAGCACAAACGCCATGGTCATGCTGACCGGACGCTTGATTTTTATCACAAGCTTGTTTTTGCATTTGCCAAACAGCTTTTTCTCCAAAAAGCTCATCGGAATGTTGACCGCATATGCCACCACAAAGCCGCCGATGAGCGGCATAACGGCATAGGCAAGCGCCCCGAGTGCCGCTTCGGCGATCTTCCAATACCGAGTCACCAAAAACAGAATAAACGCGGTCACGCCGAGAAGAATAAAGGTTTTACGGTTGTCTTTCATACGGCAAGTCCCTCCTTGAAATGCGTCATTCAAATGTCCGTTTCGCCTGCATGTGCCGCTTCGCCATCCATCTCGCCGACGGTATCCGCGCGTTCTGCCGTTCCGAAACGAGAGGCGGTGTTGATATGCGCCTTGCGCGCCTGCACGTGCTGCAGCCGACGCGGCACGCGATATCGTTTGCCGTCCTTTTCGAAAACGGCACCGGTTTGCTTAAAATAAAAGGCGGTATCCGCCGCAAGGCACTGCGAACGGATATGTAATATCCAATCGTACCGGCACACGCGTGCCTGTTCGCCGCTCTCGCCGCCGACCACCACCTTGACAATGCCGGAAAGCCGGTTATGAAAATCGATATCGGTCAACAGCGGCTCGCAAACAATATATTTGTGCTTGATCGGCAGGGTCAAAAAGAACGGCAGCCGCTCATCGCACGCTTTTTGATTTTCCATGGTACAGCATATCGAAACATTGTCATAGCCGTCGCCCCAATCGTCGGGCAGGCAGTCATAAAAGCGGACAATGCGCTTGGTGATGATGGTGAACGACACGTCCGCGCGCTGACGGATGATCGCCCAAACCTCGTCACGCCACACCGAGACGAGCGGATGATCCATAAAAAAATCGCCGGTCATACAGACATAGACCGTAGAACCGGCGGGAATTTTATACGAACCTTGTCGGTCGACGGCAAGCGGCAAGGCAAACGCTTTGTTTTTGGTCACAAGCGACGCATCTCTGCCGACGCGCTCATCGCGCCGGTACACATAGCAGTTCCGGCAGCCGTCCGAATATTTTTTGCAGCCGTGCCACGGATTCCATACGAATTCCGCGGCACGGGCTTGTCTGTTTGAGTCGTTCATGCGTTAGGAGACGCTTCATCCGTGACGGCGTTCATGATTTCATCGTATGCCCAGAAATCGCCCGGCAGATCACGGAAACGCTGCGGAAGGCCGCTTGTTTTGGCAAGGCCTGTCACGCGGTTGATGATGGTCACGGCTTCGGCGCGGCTAACGGCCTTATCCGGACGGAAATCGCCTTCGGGATAGCCGAGAATATAGCCCTTGGCCACAAATTTGCGGATATAGCTTTCCGCCCAATGTCCGGAAATATCCGAAAGCGTCACAGCCGTTTCGCCCTCGACGGCTGTTTTGTCAAGTCCCAATAACACGGACAGGATCTTGACCATCTCGGCACGGGTGATCTCACGCGCGCCGCCGAAGGAGCCGTCCTCATAGCCGTTGATAACGCCTGCCGCCGCAAACAGCTCGACGGCCTGCTTGTGGGCTTCGGAAACGTCGGCAAAGCGGTTGCCGGCGGTCGTGCCCGTAATATCGAACAGCTTATCCAGCATATCCACCACTTCATAGCGGCTTGCCGGGTCGTTCGGACGGATATACGACGAAGTCGGGATCAGATACTTGATTTGTGCCGCGTTCGCCTTTAAGGCAATTCCGGCGTTCGGATCCGGATCTTTGTCGGGTGTCGGTTCGGGATCTTTGGTTTCTTCGACCGGGAAGCGGAAATTAAAGGCGGAGATTTCGCTGTTGGTCATGCCGTTTCGAATGGCAACGGCGCGGATCTGTGTGCCGTTCTGCGTGATTTCGATGGGAGCTTCATAGCGAAGCGATGCGCCGGTCGGCGTTGTGCCGTCAAGCGTGTAGTAAATCACGGCGCCGACAGTGCTGCAGCGAAGTGTTACCTTGGTGCCGGGCTTGATCTCGCCGCTCGGCGTATCACAGAAGACCGGCTTGACCTGTTCGAGCTTAGTTACGCCGCCAGTGCTGCCGCCTCCGGTGCTGCCGCCACCGCCGCCACCGCCGCCACCGCCGCCGCTCGGCGTTTTTTTGGCGAATTTTGCGACCACGGTCACGTCCTCCGTGACGGTGAAGGTGTACTGCAAACCGGTATAGACCAAGCGGTTTCCGACATACCAGCCGGACAGCGTATAATTGGAGTTCGGTGTTGCGACAAGCGTCACCGACTCGCCGTATTCATATTCGCCGCCCTCAGAAACCGTTCCGCTGCCGGAGGCTTCCGTCTTGACCGTATAGGTGCTTGTTTCACCGACGGTCGTTTCGGTTTTCCATTCGAAGTTGTTGATTAAAATCGAGGAGCCGTTTTCGGTTTGTGCTTCCAAAACCACCGTAATCGGGTATTTTCCGAAAGCGGCCTCTTCGTTCACCGTAAAGGTGTAAGCAAGCAGCTCGGACAACGACGATGCCTGCAAAGGCGTTTCGAATTTCCAAGAGGACACCGCTTTGCCGGCCGTTTGGGTATCCGTGCCGAGGAAGCTGTCTTCATACGCCGTGCAGGCGGCGTTTTTCAGCGTGAATACGGCCGGGTCATAGGTGGCCGTCATACGCATTTCGCTGAAATGGTAAGCGTCGCCGAGCGTATAGGTGAGTGTGAATTCGGACTGCCGCTTAAGACGAATGCCGGACGTGCCCGTAAAGTTCGGAACGACCACATTCACCGTCATTTCGGCCTTGGGTTTGCCGCTTGTGGTGACACGGATAGTCGTCGAGCCTTCGGAAAGCGCCAAGAGCGTGCCGTTTTCGGCATCCACACGGACAACCTTGGGGTTGTCGCTGGTAAAGGTTAACGTATCGCCGTGGTCGGCCGGTTCGGCTTTATAGGCGAGCGTCGTTGTTTCGCCGGACACAAGCGTTAACTTAGATTGTTCAAAGGAAATCGATGTAATCGGGCGATAGACCGTTAATTCATACGAAGCGGTGATGGTTCCGTCGGTGTTCGAAGCCGTGATAACAGCCATGCCGACGCCCAAAGCCTTGACCGTTCCGGAAGCGTCCACCGTGGCGACCTCTTGGTTATCGCTGGTATAAAGCACTTTTTCGGAGGGTCTTGCCGGTGTGCAGGTGGCCGTGAAGGCTTGGCTGTCGCCGAGCGGAAGGACTTGGGCGGGATTTTTGAAGGTGATGTTTTGGATCACGGCATAAGAGCCGTTATAGGTTTTGAACTGTGTGATGGCTCTTGTCAGAGCGGTGTCCTGTGCGGACAGGCGGTCATCCGACTGCGGTTCGGTCTTGTGCTTGATGAGCAGTGCCTCTGCTTCATTGAAAGCCGCGCGGAACTTGTCCGCCGACGCTTGCGTACACCACATTTTATCCTGCGGCACGTTTACCGAGCTGTCGGCAATCAGAATGTCGCCGTTGTCTAGTTTATCGATATCGACTTTCGCCTTCAGATAGGTGGAAAACAGCTTTTCGGCCGTACCCGTATACGCCGAACCGCCCTTTACCGTGATATCAAACGATTTCGAAAACGGCTGCTTGCGGCTCGATTTCGGATCGGTATACGAGCTTGCAACGGTCAAGGTATATTGCAGATCCTCGGAAAGTCCCGGAACATCCGGCGGATAAAACTCCATCACCGACGCATTTCCGACCAATTGCTGCGGCTTGCCGACAACGGTGCCGTAGATCTGCACATAGCTGTAGGTATACGAATCCTCGATGACGTTGCCGTATTGGTCGAACGTTTTAGCTTCGATATGCAAGCTTTCCGGATCAAAGACCGTAGTATCCGTATCGGTTTTGGCGACAATGTAATACGAGCTGTAGGCCGTTCCGTCAACCGTGACCTCCATGGAGGTCGGAACCGACGAAGCGTGCTTGACCTTGATGTCAGCCGTGCGGACAATGTCGCCGCAGGCAATCGAGAAGGTATAAACGCCTTCCTCAAGCGACGGGCGAAGCGCAATGGCATTGCCGGAAGCGAGAATTTCGATGGCATCGCCCTCATACCCGACAATCGTGCGTTTGGCAAAGGAAGGCAGCTTTGCCGCAAAGCCGAACGAATCGACCGCCTTTACCGTGTAGCGCACATAGGTCGGTTCGTTGCCGCCCTTCAAGGTGTATTCTTCGGCATCCAGCGTGAGCGAAAAATCGGCCAAATCCTTGGCGTCTCCTGCCTTTGCATAACACAGGGCAAGCGGCTTTTTGCTTGCGGCGGAGGAAAGAAAGACCGTGCCGTCCTTGTAGCTCATCGGCACAAAGGAAAGCAAAACGTTTCCGTTTTCGTCGGCACGCACATGGTTATAGTATAACACATTGCCGTCGGCGGCAGAAAGCGTTGGCGTATCCGATTCGGTATACGTTCCGGCAAGCATGAACACAAGATAGGATGCGTGCGGCTCACCCTCCGCATAGGTGTAGTTGTAGGCACCGGTAACGCTGTCCGGAAGCAGCTCCGGCAAGGGCGACTCATCCGCTGCGGCACAGCCCGCAGCAAAAACGCCGATGAGAAGTACCGCAAGCAAAACAAGACGAAAAGGCTTATGTATGGCTTTCATAGCACGAGTAACCTCCGATAAGGAAAAATCAGAATTCTGTCGATAATATAACAGTTTCAGTATAACACAAAGTGTTTGTTCTGTCAAATCTTTTTTCTGCATTTTCGCCGCATTTTCCGTTTTTGGCACACCGGCAAAAAATACCGCCGTCCAAAAGCAAAAAATGTTTGCAAAAAGGCTGTACAAATCCGAAAAAATCCTGTATAATAAAAGACGAAAAAATCCCGGCAAAGTTCCGTTTCGTTTGCCGGAGGACTCTCGGGAAAGGATATACGATCCATGAAAGCTTTATCGCACCTGCAAAAAAGGCGTTTTTCGGCTCTCCGAGGAGCGGCGGCTCTGTTTTTGGCGGCTTCGGCTGTTGTGGCCGGCATGACAGCGTTTGATGTGCCTGTAGACGCGGCGGACGCGTCCGTGCCGTTTGTACCGCACACGGCTTTTTATGCATCTCCCGCCGTACAGACCGTTCACGTGAAAATCAACGGAATTGCGCCGTCCTTTGCCTATGCGCCGTTTCTTTCGGGCGACTATACCTACATTCCGCTTCGCGCGGTTATGGAACACCTCGGCGCGACGGTCGAATGGATCGAAAGCACCCAAAGCATCGTCATCACCTCGGCCGGCAAAACCATCACCATGACCGTCGATTCGGACGAAATGACCGTAAACGGCGTCAAAAAGACACTGCCGGTCAAAGTGCTTCTCGTGGGCGATGTAACGTATGTGCCGCTTCGCGCCGTTTCCGAATCGCTGGGGGCTGCGGTCGGCTGGGACGACAGCACCCAAACGGTCGGCATCTACACAAACGAAAAAACACATTCCCTCTCGCTCGGTATAAGCAAGGTCGCCATCGGCCAAACCTTCGATTCGTTCACTGCCTTACATGGGCTTCCGACCTATTCGGTGTCGGGCGAAAACGGCCTTATGTGGCACGTGTATGCCAATCCGGCGGCCTTTTTGACAGTCGCCTCGGATGGCGGCATCGTGTGCGCCTACTACACCAACACGCCCGGCTTTTTGACCTCGGAGGGTCTGCAATACGGCTCTGCCGCACCGGACGACGGACGGCAATACGAATATGTGCATACGGGAAACGTCAATATCCATAAATATTACGACACGATTGAAAAGAAGTTATGCGCCGTGTATGTCGCCGCCGACGGCTACTACAATCTGCACGACAT
Source organism: uncultured Eubacteriales bacterium (assembly GCA_900546385.1). Classification (GTDB taxonomy): domain Bacteria; phylum Bacillota; class Clostridia; order Oscillospirales; family CAG-382; genus UMGS882. The sequence goes on from URCT01000017.1 coordinate 8,090, forward strand.
CAACGTTTCGCTCACCGGGCAGGCGCGCATCGGGCTTGACATTCTCAACGCCTTCCGTGCCGCCAATCACTTGACCGCACTCACCTGGGACGAAGCCGCCGCCAACTGTTCGACCGACCACGCCGCCTATATGGCGGATATGGGCGAATTGACGCATACCGGGCCCGGCGGCGAAAATGCCATCGAGCGGTATCAGGCGTATAACCCGTCTTTCCGTTGGAAAGCCTGGGGCGAAAACATTTGTGCCGGTGCCAAAAACATTTTCACCTGCATGAACGGCTGGCGCAACTCCCGTCAGCACCGCACGCTGATGCTTTCCGATAAGCAGTATGCCGGTATCGGCATGGTCTATAAACCGCACGGTGCCTATACCTACAGTGCGGCCATGCTGCTTTTGAAATAAATCCCCGGAAGTATTCGATTATTTCCATTCATACTTCAATACATTTTGAAAAAACTTTGGAGGACACGTTGCCATGACGGAACACGAAAAAATCTTTGCCGGAAAAATGTTCAATGCGCGCGGCGCGGAATTAAAAGCCGTCAAACACAAAGCGCACAACCTGTGCGTGGAATACAATATGCTCACCGAGGACAATCCCCGACGCGCGGAAATCCTTCATGAAATGCTCGGCGCACACGGCGAAAACGTGACAATGCAAGGGCCGGTGCAGTTCAATTACGGCATGCATACCAAAGTCGGCTCGAATTTCTTTGCCAATTATAACTTCATCGTCCAGGATGACGGCGGCGTCACCATCGGCGACAACTTTATGGCAGGTCCGAATGTCACGCTCTCCACGCCGCTGCATCCGCTTTCGGGCAGACAGCGTGCCGGTATGGTCAACGAAAAGGGCGAGACCTTTATCCCGTGCTATGCAAAGCCCATCACCATCGGCAACGATGTGTGGCTGTGTGCCGGTGTGGTGGTCTGTGCCGGTGTCACCATCGGCGACGGCGCGGTCATCGGTGCGAGCAGCGTCGTGACGCACGACATTCCGGCCGGGGTGCTTGCCTATGGCGTGCCCTGCCGCGTGATCCGCGAGATTACCGAAGAGGATGAAAAAGCTATGGAGGCACTCATTTAACCACAGCGTCCGGAGTTTTATGTAGGAACGCGATCCGTCACGACTGCTTCAAAGGAGCTAAAGTATGTTTGGTGCTTTTATCGGTGATATCGTCGGCTCAAAATACGAATTCAACAACATTAAAACGAAGGATTTTCCTCTTTTCTCTCCGGGATGTGATTACACCGACGACTCGATTATGACAGTCGCTGTCGCAAAGGCACTTTTACAAAGCTTTGCGGAGCAGTCCGAAAAGAAGGAAAACAGAAAGAGCTTTGAAAAGATCCTTGTTGCAACAATGCAGGATTTCGGGAAACGGTATCCCCATCCTACCGGTGCTTATGGCAGTATGTTTGCAGTATGGCTTCGCAGCCAAGACCCCAAACCCTATGAAAGCTTCGGCAACGGTGCTGCCATGCGTGTTTCTCCCTGCGGACTGGCAGCGCTCACACTGGACGAAGCCTTGGCCTTGGCGCGTGCCAGTGCTTGCGTGAGCCATAATCATCCGGAGGGCATCAAAGGCGCACAAGCGGTCAGCGCAGCCATCTTTTTGGCAAAGTGCGGTAAATCAAAAGAAGACATCCGGCAATACATAAGCGAGCATTTTTACAATTTGGATTTTACGCTGGATTCCATCCGAAGCACATATACCTTTGACGGTTCTTGCCAAGGCTCTGTGCCGCAGGCAATCGTCGCTTTTTTGGAATCGGAAAGCTTTGAAGACGCGATTCGCAATAGTATTTCCATCGGCGGCGATTGTGACACAACCGGCGCCATCACCGGATCGATCGCTTGGATCTACTATGCCGGGTACAGCGATTGGGTCACCGGTCGTTTTAACGACCCCATGCAAAGAATCAAAACCCAGGCAACGACCTATCTTCCGCAAGAATTTCTCGACATTGCCGAAGAATTTCGAAGTGTATGTAAAAAACGGCACGAAGTCTATGAACGTACCGGTGTCTGCACGCCGCTATAGAATCACAGCGAATAAGAAAAATACCGGGCAGAGTGAATGTTCCTCTGCCCGGTAAAATATGCCCTTTCCAAATAAGCAAAGCGGGAACGCCGCCTTTTGCAAACCATTATTTTTTCGCCTGCCGGCACATTTCTTTGAGTGCATCCATGGCTTCGGACAGGCTGCCGACCGCATCAATCAGCCCGATATCCACCGCGCGAAGCCCGTCAATGACCGTGCCGATATCGGCGGCAAGCTCGTCCGTCTCCAGCATCAGACTGCGCAAAACCTGCTCGGAAACGTGCGAGTTTTTCACAATAAAATCGATGATACGCTCCTGCATCCGCATAAAATACGTGAAGGTCTGCGGCACGCCGATGACAAGCCCGTTCATGCGAACCGGATGAATGGTCATGGTCGCTGACGGCACGATGAACGATTTTTTGGCGCATACGGCAAGCGGCACGCCGATCGAATGGCCGCCGCCGAGCACCAGCGATACCGTCGGCTTTTTCATGCCGGATATCAGCTCGGCAATGGCAAGACCGGCCTCCACATCGCCGCCGACCGTGTTGATGAGCACCAAAAGGCCGTCAATGTCCGCGCTTTCCTCCACGCCGACAAGCTGCGGAATCACGTGTTCGTATTTGGTGGTTTTGGTTTGTCCCGAAAGCAGATAATGCCCTTCAATCTGCCCGGCAATCACCAAAGAATGGATGGTGACATCGTCTTTTTTGGTGGTAATGCTGCCGCTGTCGGAAATGTTGCCGAATTGCAGCTCCTGCTTTTTTGCTTGGCGGATTTCTTCGTTTTCGGCTTCCGGTTCGGTTTCTTTTTTGCCGCTGTCGTCCGGCTGTTCGGTGTCGGCATCGTTTGTGTAGGGATTTTCGGGTAAATGTCTGCCGGTTGTGTTCATATGCACCGCTCCTGTTAACTTTTTTTCATAGTATTTCCGGACAGACGGCGAATATACTTGCGGCGAAGAGAATTGAGAATTGAAAATTGACAATTGAAAGTTGAAAATTAGGGAACGGTTTTTAGGCAAAGCTTCGTGCACTGATAGTGGCGGCGGCGACAATTGCCTTCCCTGTGTAAGGGAAGGTAGCGCGCGAAGCGTGCCGGAAGGGTTGTTTGAAATTCCGATACATCTAAACAAACCATACTTTTGCCGCGATCGGAAATTATGCTTCAGCCAAGCCTTCGGCAACGCCGAGAATGATAATACCGGCAAAAACCACGGCAATCGACGCATAATGCTTCCACGAAAGCTTTTCCTTTAAGAAGATGCGGCTCCATAAAACCGACGCCGCGCAATACGCCGAAATAACGGGTGCTGCGGCAACGGCATTCGCCGAAAGCGCATAAATATACGCTAACTGGCCGATGGTTTCGCACACCGCACCAATGCCCTTAAAGCCCTCGGCTTTGATAACGATGGTATCCTTGCGGATGATGAAAACATAAATTGCCGCCACAAGCGCCATAAAGAGGAAGGTTAATTCATATGCCACATTGGCGGTATCCTCCGGCAGATAGTGGAAAATATTCGGCAAAACCGTGTTTTCTTCGTCTAAAATCATGGTATCGAAGAACGAACCGAGCGCATCGATGATACAATATAAAATCGGCAGCAGAATGGCAAGCACGCTCTTGGAGTATTTGACATTCGCCTTGCTCTGACGCGCCCTGCGCGCTTCTTCATTTTCGGTGTATTCCGAAATGCCGAGCAATAACACACCGACACAAACCAAAACAACGCCGACCGTCGAAAGGCCGTCAATGGTCTGTCCGAGTACCAAAAAACATAAAATGGCGGCAAGTGCGCCGGAAGAGTTGCAAATCGGCGAAGAAACCGAAAGCTCAATGTAACGCAGCGTCACATAGCCGAAAATCATGGACAAAATGTACATGCTGGATGCCGGCAGATAATAAAGGATCGCCTGAAACGATACCGGCGTACCGGTAAGCATTTCGATGATCGCATGAATACCCATCACAAGACCGACGGCAATGACCATCTTCCAATGACTGTATTTGTCGTTCGGCTTCGAGCCCATTTTGCTGAATAAATCCGAACCGCTCCAAAAAAGCAGCGCCGTCAGCGCTAAAATTAACCACATAGGTCTGTTTTCCTCCTGAAATTGAAATGCTTCATTATTTTACCAAATAAATGTAAATAAATCAAGTGCTTGACGGCAGATTTCAGGAGTTTGAGAAAAAAACGTCCGGCAAGGGAAACTTGGCGGACGTTAAGCTAAAAATAATATTTACAATTTACATCTTTGTAATAATGACCTTTTGCTCGGCTTCACTCCAGTCAACACTTGCACCGAGTGCTTCTGCAATTAAACGAACGGGCATAAAGGTGCGGTTTTGGTCAACAAAGGCAGGAGCTTCCAAAGCAACGGATTGTCCGTTTATTTGCGCATTTGCCGCGCCGATGGTAATGAGAATTGTGACATCCTCTTGGTTTTGATTTTTTCCGGTAATGGTAACAAGCTGTTTTTCTTCATTCCACGCGACCGCCGCTCCCAAGTTTTCAGCCAAAAACCGTACCGGAAGCAAAAAGCACTGTCAAAAGAAATGTGAAAAAACAGAACTCCAAAATTTCTTCATAGGTCAATTCTCCTTTGATGACAAAATTTCTTTTTATTGTATCTACAATTATACATGCTTCATCTCAAAGCGCAAGCTTTTCCGACAAAAACGCCACATCTTATTTCGCGCCGTCATAATCCCCTCTCCCCTCACATACACTGGTACAAAGACCACAAGGAGGACGCATTATGACGCAGAACATTTACAACGATATTGCCGAACGGACGCACGGCGACATTTACATCGGCGTGGTAGGGCCGGTGCGCACCGGCAAATCCACCTTTATCAAACGCTTTATGGACACTCTTGTACTTCCCAATATGGACGATGAACACGCCAAAAGCCGCGCACAAGACGAGCTTCCGCAGAGTGCTGCCGGAAAGACGGTCATGACCACCGAGCCGAAATTCATTCCCAATGAGGCTGTCACGCTTCATTTGGGCGACAATGCCGCCTTTCGCGTCAAAATGATCGACTGCGTCGGCTACATTGTGCCGGGTGCGATGGGACTGACCGAAGAAGGCAAGCCGCGCATGGTCATGACGCCTTGGGCGGCAGAGCCTATGCCGTTTGAAAAGGCCGCCGAGATCGGCACAAAAAAGGTCATCAACGAGCATTCCACCATCGGCATTTTGGTCACGACCGACGGCAGCATCGGCGAGCTGCCGCGCGAGAATTATGTGGAGGCAGAAACGCGCGTTATTGAAGAATTAAAGGCGCAGAACAAGCCGTTTGTCATCATTCTCAATTCCGCAACGCCATCGGCTGAAAGCTCGGTAAGTCTTGCGGTGGAATTGGAGGACAAATACCATGTGCCGGTAGCGCTTGTGAGCTGTCTTGATTTGGACGAAGAGGACATCCGCAAAATTTTGGAGCTTGTGTTATTGGAATTTCCCATCAAAGAGTTGCGCTTTGAGCTGCCGCATTTTATGAACTGTTTGGAGGAAAGTCATCCGTTAAAGAAAAATCTGATTGCCGAAATCGCCCGGCGTGCCGAGACGATCGAAAAGGTCGGTGAGGTCAAGAGCACGTTTGACGACTTAACCGAGGATGAATACGGCGCGACGGTAGAGCTTGTGCAGATCGATCTTGCCACGGGTGCGGCGTTGCTTGCCGTCAATGTGCCGGAGGAGGCGTTTTACCGCATTTTAGGCGACAAGACCGGCTTTGAAATCGACGATGAAGAATCGCTGCTTTCGACGTTAACCGAGCTTTCGGAAATGAAGAAGAAATTTGAAAAATTCGAGTCTGCCATCCGGCAGGTGAATGACACCGGCTACGGCATTGTGACGCCGAGTGTAGAGGATATGACGCTCGAAGAACCGGAGATTGTCAAACAGCCGGGCGGCTATGGTGTGAGACTGCGTGCGTCGGCACCGTCGATTCATATGATTAAAGCCAATATTCAGACAGAGGTCAATCCGATTGTTGGCAGTGAAAAGCAATCGGAAGACATGGTGAAATTCTTACTCAAAGGCTTTGAGGAAAACCCGGCCAGCATTTGGGAATCCAATATGTTCGGCAAATCCTTGCACGAATTGGTGGGCGAAGGGCTGAACGCAAAGCTTGCGCATATGCCGCTCGACGCGCGCATGAAATTAACCGACACGCTGCAAAAAATCATCAATGACGGCGCCGGTGGGTTGATTTGCATCTTGCTGTGAAAAGGAAAATCCGCGGCTTTGCACCGCGGATTTTTGAATTTGTGCTGTTGCATTATTATGATTTGGTTATCAAATCCCGGTAGTTATGTCAATTTGAGACACATTATCATTCTCATCAAATCTAAACCGCACCCAGGTATCTCCCTCAATAATTCCAAATTCATCATTGGGTAAGTCTTTAATTTTACGTATATGCCTATAAACACTTTCTATCTTTTTTCGTGATGTACCTACGCCAATTTTCCAAATTCCGAATGTATATTGATTACCTGTAACGGAAACACATTCAAACGCACCGGTTTCAAGTTGTGAACCATATCTTATTGTCAATCCATCATAGTACAGAATCCACTTTTGGGCATCGTTTTGTTCAATGCTCAAAGGCTCGCCTTTATTTTGAACAATACTGTCATACAGATGACTTTGTCCTATCCCAAGTTTTGAAAAATAATTTGTTTGGTACACCAACGGGTGAAAACAAAAATATATTAATACAAGCAAGACAATAATTGCTATAATACAGTATTTTTTCATATATACCGCCTTTCAGAAATACCTATTTCATGACTTGATAAACGCCTTGGAAATATGCGCTGAGTGAAGCATTTATCCCATGATATCAACCAAAATGTTCTGAAACTCAAACACCCAAGGCATAACCGGTTCTATCGGTTTCTTATGCTCATTCCATGCAAGAAATTTCAATTCATAGTAACCAGCTTCATTTTCGGAAAGCGAAAGCGAGAACACCTGACACCCCACACATTTCGAAATCAAATTCTTGTCCAACGGCTCACGGTTTCGGAATTTCAGCCGACATTTTTTCTTGCCGCCGCGCGCGGATATAACAAGAGAAACATCGTTTTTGGGACTCTCGGTAAAATAAGCAATTTCGGCTCCGACAAACCAGCTTTGCGCACATTCCGCGAGTTTCCGTATGCTGTCATTGGAACTTTGGTCATATTTATCCCATGGATCGACCGGTTTATACGGCAAAATCTCCACATGAATCTCTTTGAATTCAAATCTGACCGTCATGAAATTTCCTTTTGGACTGTTAACCAAGTCAAGCTCCAGTGTATAAGAACCGTCATCGCTTTTCCGAAACTCAATTTCCGTTACGACACAGCCGGCACATTGTTTGATTTTTTCTTCGTTTAAGGGGACAATGTTCCGGAACTGCATGACGCATTGTTTTGTACCGCAATCGCTTGGAATGGCAAGATCAACCACGTTGTCCGAATCCACCGTACAGCGCGTTATCTTCCTATCATAAAACCAGTCCTCGGCGCATTCGGCAAGCTGCCTTATATCGGCATTGGGACTGTGTTTCAGGTCTTCGATTTCCTCCAACGCCTCCTCTTCCGCCTGTTTCTGCATTCCGCGGCAGCAAGCGGCATACTCTTTTATTTTTTCAAAGTCTTTTTCCGAAACCAAGCCGGTTACCGGGTCAAGCATTTTTTGAACTTCATCCTTGAAATAAGCGTCATTCTTCCTGTAACTCTCCAATAGGGTTTGATAAAAGGAACTGTGTACAGCCGTTTCTGCGTACTCACGGTAACTCTCGCAGGTGGCTACGTGGTTCAAAAAATTCAAGGAGTTGGCTAATTTGGATGTGAAGTGATTCATATGATCCCTCTTTCAGACCTGTCTATCACAAAAAACGATAAGACGTTTCTGTCCCAATGCTTTGCTTGTAAGAAAAGCCTGCCGCTTTTAATGATTTTCAGAATCCGTTTCCGTCGTTTCAAACGCTCCCAACGCCGTAAGCACGTCGGTTATGGCCTGTCGGAGATGTTTGGAATGCACCGTTTTCGTTTCCTCGTCGGCAAAGATTTGCACACCGTTTTTGGTCAAAACAAGGCTGTTATGGATATACCCGTCGTAAAAAAAGAATTGCCGTCCCAGCTGAATTTTGCCGGATGTTTTTTTAGGCGAATCTTCAATGAATACCCGAACGATGATTTTATTGTTTTTTATATCGTTTGGATGGGAGAAGCCTTCCCAACTTGCATCAAAATAAGCATACTTTCCGTCAAGGTGACTTCCATCCAACTGGCTATAATCCCGTTTCAACGCATTTTCAATGGCGACAGTGTTAATCTTTTTGAAATCCGACTTGGAAATATCCGCTCCGAGAATGAGCGGATTTATAAACAGCATATACAGTATGACTATGCATATGGCTTTCCATATCCATTGTCTGTGATCCAATATTTTCTGATAGAATGATTCTTTCATTATTTTACTCCTATCCATTCTGTGCGCTTCTGTGCACCTGTTTCCGAACAATTAAGATTTGTCTTTATTGTTTGTGTTGTTCTTAGGACGAACGAAATAAATATTATCTTTTATTGGATAATCCTCATATCCCAAATGATATAACAAATATTCACCACTTTTCTGATGAAGATAGACTGTTCCATCAATCACTGTGTACAAACCACAATACTTTTCTGAATTGCTGAGCCGCAGCTCACGTTCCAAATCCAGATCCGTGAGCGCAATCCACTGATAGTTCTCGTTGTCAGCTTCCGGAAACGTAATGCGAAAATGTTTATTCTCATGTACCAGATCAATGCTCCCATCGGCCTCATTTTGTGAATATGTTGCTCCAAGCGCATCCAAGAGAGAAAACAACGGAAACAGCAACGATCCTTTCGATAACAGAATCGGCGGATTCAAGTCGATTAAGTCATCTTCCATTTGAAGCGACCATCTTTGCAAATCGTTTGAATTATACCACGGCTCATCCAAAGAGAAGAAGCAGATTCCCTCTCCGGAAGTGTACGAAAAGGAAATGTAAGTCTTTTGTTCCGGTGTGTATACAAAAATCCTCTTTATCCCTTCGTTTTCCGGATGTTCTGTGTCTTCTATACACATATTCAGGTTCAAATAATATTCTGTTTCGGATGTTGTAACCGTCACTAAAGTAGTTTCGTAGGATTGTTTTTCACCGGAATGATAGTCGCTGCCACCGGATAACTCCCGTGTTTGGATTTCCAAACTGTCTTTTCCGTATGTCTCAAGCAATTTGTCCGTTTTTTCTTTCAAATCAGGCACATTCATTTTAACCTCTTCGGAAAAGAGTTGGTAAAGCTTTTGCGAGTCACGGTTAGCAATTGCATCACATACATTTTTTGCGATTTTTTCTTGTGGAGAGGTGAGTTGAATCAGACGTTGGAAAGGGTTATCACCACAAGAAGTCAAGGTTAAAAGCAGAATACTCATAACAATGATGATACAAACGATAGAAAACGTTTTTTTCATAAAAGACCTCCTAGTCAAATGCGATATCCTACGGTGTCAAAGCGTCAAAAAAGTCAACAGACGTCCTCAGCAAAACTTCAATCTGCATTAGGCGTCCATTCTGCCCGTTCCGGGAAAGGGTCATTGAACACCCAGCTTTTTTCCCAGTTTACCAACCGAATCCCATTTTCCGGATTGCGATAATACCGGCAATCGATATGAATGCAGAACATCAATAAAAGTGCCGTATCCGGTTCTGCGTTTTCCTCATAAAGAATCCGGTACTTGTTATGCTCGGCATAACTGTAATGTTCTTTTTGAAACACGGCGATTTGCTCGTTGTTTTTCAACAAAGAAAAAATGTCGTTCGTATGCCCTCTTAGCTCATAGCAATCCTCATCCAGATAGAAATACGTGGCTCTGTCCCCAAAACGATACTCGCTGTATCCACAGATTTTCTCATTTTTCAAGATCTCATACGAACGCAGAGCGGATGGATAAATCAACGGAAACAAGCCAAAGATCACGTGCAGCAAAACGTTCTTCTGCCGGAACACATATCCGACATCGTCGGTTCTTACAGAAAGCTTTTGCGGTAATAATCCAAAGGTATGATTCGCAATACCTTCGACAAATGCTTTTTCCTGCACGGTATAGTGCTTCTTTCCGGAGGACAGACTGCGAATGATATGTAATGTCATTGGTTGCGTACTCCTTGTTGTTCAACACACCGTTGATAGCATTTCCTCTTTTCTATTCTCTTGTACTATACAAGTATGAATTTCCGCCTACACGCTGTATTTCTTTGATTCCCGACAAGACATCATTAGAGCTATCGTTAATAAACAGAATCCCCTCTTCATCATCGACATCGCCGCTGACAATAAAATACACGATTGCATCCTTTTTTCGAATCCCCAAAATCTTGACCGGAATTTTGGTATCCGTCAGCGGAATTTCTTTTACAGGCATATGTTCTTTATCAAACAAAACAAGCGTATCCTCTTGGATTTGCCCACTGTGAAAATCAACGTCTTTCACCATTTGATTGATTTTATAACAGGATTCTTTTAACATTTGTCTGTCTTTATTTTTCCAATCTCCGCAAGCAAACAGTGTTAACAGCCCTGCCGCAAGGAGTACTAACCACAAGTATCGATTGATCGTTTTCATACGATACCTCCAATAGAAAATTTCACTTTCTGCCAAATATCCCCTTCATATTCACATTCTACCATAGCATGAACGCTTTGTCAAGCGATTGTCGGCATCGCAGAAAAAGCTGTGTACAGACTGATTCATGGCAAACTTCCATCCTACAAACCAATCCCGGTTATTTGACAAAAACATCTTGCAAAACCCGAAAAAAACGTGTATAATGCCCATATACATTCCGGGAGTGAAAAAATATGGACATACAGGCAATTCTTTTTGACAAAGACGGAACGCTCATGAAATTTGACGGCTATTGGGTCGAGGTTTCCCATCACGCCATAAACGATATTTTGCGGCAGATTGGCCGAGAGGATATTCCGACAGAGCGGCTGCTTGCGGCTTTGGGTGTGAAGGACGGGATTTCGGACACGGACGGGCTTTTGTGCAAGGGCACCTACGAACAAATCGGTTTGGCACTAAACGCGGTTTTGCGAGAGTACGGCGCGGATGTTTCGGAAGCGGATAGCATCCAAATGACGCTTGCGGCATATGACAAAAATGCGGACACCGGGAAAGTGGAGCCGGTCTGCGAAAACCTTCGAGAGGTTCTGCTAAGCTTAAAAAGAAGCGGCAGAAAGCTTGCCGTTGTGACGACCGACAACGCGCTTATCACCGCCAAATGCCTGGAGAAATTAGGCATTGCGGACGTATTTGACAAGGTTTATACCGACGACGGTCAAAACCCGGCCAAACCCGATCCGTGGTGTGCAAAGGATTTCCTGAGCCGCTGCGGCACCATGCCGCAAAACGCGCTTATGGTCGGCGACACCATGACCGACGTACGTTTTGCACGAAATGCAGGCATTTCCGTCATCGGTGTCGGCGAAAAGCCGGACGGCCGAGAACGGCTTATGCCGTATGCGGATGCGGTGCTTCCGGACATTTCGCACCTTGCGGATTTCATAGCGGAGGCATAACCATGCTTTGCGGTATTTTTGCCGGAATCGCCTGGGCGTTGGAAACGGTGATTCTCGGCATGGCTTTATCCATGACACCGTTTGTTTCGGATTCACAAGCCATCTTTTTAGCGCCGTTTGTAAGCACCTTTCTCCATGACGCGATGTCCGCGCTGTTTTTGCTTTGCGTGAACGGATGGAAAGGCCGATTAAAAGCGATTTTCGGGATATGCAAAACAAGGACTTTTCCGCTACTTCTTGTCTCCTCGGCCATCGGCGGCCCGATCGGCATGACCGGCTATGTGCTGGCGGTCAAGTATATGGGTGCATCGGTCGGTGCGGTGGCAAGTGCGATTTATCCGGCGATCGGCGCGGTTTTGGCGTATGTATTCTTAAAAGAAAAAATCCGGTGGTATCAATGGATTTTCTTACTCTGCACGCTGTGTGGCGTGTGGGGCTTAAGCGCTTCGCCGGAGCTTGCGATCAAAAATTTCGGGATTGGTTTACTCGGTGTGTTCATGTGTTCGTTCGGCTGGGGAACGGAAGGTGTGATTTTATCAAAATGTATGCGCGAAAAAGGCATTACAAGCGGCGATGCGCTGCAATTGCGCCAACTTGTGTCGGCGTTGATTTACGGCCTTATCCTTCTTCCCTGCCTAAAGGGCTGGCACTTTACCGCAGGCTTATTCTCGGCATCCGGCATTCCGGTTCTTGCGACGATTGCCGCGGCGGCGTTTTTTGCAACAGTTTCTTACTTATTATATTATCGGGCAATCGCGGCACTCGGTACGGCCAAAGCCATGGGGTTAAACATCACCTACACGGCCTGGGCGATGTTCTTTTCCGTGGTGCTGTTGCGTGATACGGGTGTTTTGAATGTCAGAACCATCGCCTGTGCGCTGTTGGTGGTCGTATGCGGCATTTTGGCAGCGGTGGATTTGAAGGAACTCCTAAAAAAGAGCTGACATAAAAGCGGCAACGCTTCATTTTTGTGTTTTGACAAGGCCAAATGGAAAAACAAGCTCCCAAAATCCGCTTTTGGGGCGTTTTTCTCTTAGCTATATCAAATTTGGAATAGACTTATGTAAAAACTGCATTAAATCTTACGCTTTTCACCGCAAAGAACGACAAAAAACCATGGTTTTTATGCACATTTGTGCGCGCTTTTGCCGCTTTTTGTCGGAGTCTGTCAAAGCGTGTCGAACCCTGTCGAACGATTCCTCTTGCAAATGCCACTGTATATGGTATATAATAGATTCACAAGCACAATATATATGAATTTCGGAGGAATAAAATATGACAGAGGCACCAAAAATCGGTTTTTTATGCACCGGCAAAACGCCGTTGGAACTTGCTGTTTCCATCCATTGCCAAAGCAAAATGAGTCCCGTTTTAACGGAAGCCGGTTATGCGGTCGGCGGCTGTTATACCGAAATTTTCGACGGCTCCGGCCCGGAAAAAATCAAGCGCGCCGGAAAAACGCTTGAATATCTCTGCCGCTCCAACGATGCGGTGTTCACACTCGGCTGTGAGGGCTTTTCGGCCGGTGATGTGATTCCGGAGTTAACCGAAGTGGTCTGCACAGGAAGTGCTTCCTATTTTACCGCCGTGCTTTGCGGCGCCAAAGAGCTTTCTTGCGCAGACAAGCCCTCTCCGGCAGAAAAACGGTCTTGCGGCAGATCCTCCGGCTGCGACCGTCTATATTCCGATGAAAGCCGTTTCGGCGATTCCTTCCGGCCGCGCACACTGCGGCAAAATGCGCCCATGCCGTTTGCCGAAAAGCTGCGCAAAGCACTTAAGCGCATCGATCGCGAAAACCGGCTCTCGGAAATGCCGTCGGATATGAGCCGTAGCGGACAAAACACCGAAACGCCGCGGACAGCCTACAACAGCCCTTCGCGCGTGACAAACGGTTCCGCCATGCGCATTTTTGCCGGTTTGCGCGACCGAACCGGTGAGAAAGACATCCGTGCGGCTGACGGCGAAACGCTTCGCGGCGGTATTCCTGCCGACTGCGGCCGGTATGCCGCGCATACGTCTCCGGAAGCTGACGCACACGTGTTCAAAATGCCTCCGTCCCGTGCACGTGCCGGACTTTTGGACAAATCACTGCTTTTGAACTTCTCCAACGATGCCGATACGGTGCTTCCGCTGTTGAAAGCTCTTTTGCCGGCCATTGGGTTCTCCGTTTTCAATTTGTCCGGAAAAAGTGCCGCTTCTTACGCTAATTTTGAAAAAACGTTGAAAAAATCCGCCGGAATCGACAATTCTTTTGAATTCCTGCACGCTGTTAACGGATAGGACTTTATATATTTACGTATGATTCACCAAAATCAAAAAGAAATCGTATATAATTAACTCATGAAATAGCAAATGTAAAAATTCTATAAAACGGAGGATAAAAAAGCAATGGGCTACAAAATTCTTATTGCAGATGATGATACAAATATCTGCGACCTTTTGAAGATTTATCTTGAAAACGAAGGCTACGAGACCGTGACCGCCTATGACGGTATCAAAGCACTCAGTGCCTTTAAGATTTATGAACCGGATCTTGTGCTTTTGGACATTATGATGCCGCGCAAGGATGGCTGGCAGGTATGCCGTGAGATTCGCGAAATGTCCTCCAAGCCGATCATCATGGTGACGGCCAAGGGCGAAGTGTTCGACAAGGTGCTCGGTCTGGAGCTGGGCGCGGACGACTTTATCACAAAGCCGTTCGACATGAAGGAAGTTTCGGCACGCGTCAAAGCCGTTCTTCGCCGCTATTCCGGTCACGATACCGACGACAGCGAAGTCATCAAGTTTGACAATCTCGAAATCAGCTTGCAGAAATACGAGCTGAAGCTTGCCGGCAAGCCGGTGGACATCCCCCCGAAGGAATTAGAACTTCTCTACTTCCTCACCTCCAACTACAACCGCGTCTTTACACGCGACCAACTGCTTGACAAGGTTTGGGGCTTTGATTACCTCGGCGACAGCCGTACCGTGGATGTACACGTAAAGCGTCTTCGTGAGAAGCTTGACGGTGTATCCGACAAGTGGACCATCAAAACGGTTTGGGGCGTCGGCTACAAATTTGAACTTTTGCAGCAGTAAATCACTGTTGTTAAACAAACGACAAAAGCGTCGTCACCGATGTGTGACGGCGTTTTTTGCAAAATACGGCATTTTGCCTTGACTTTTTTGCTTCAATCGGGTACAATGATAGTATTATGGGAGACGTATAGCCCGTTTTGTATAATTTTTGCAGCAAACAGCAAGGACGGTTGGTATGTACTATTATTTGAACGGAACATTGGCAGTTTTGGAACCGGATCGCGCGGTCATCGACTGCGGCGGCGTGGGATATCTTGTTTCGATCACGCGCAAGACCTATGACAGCCTTGCCGCCGGCGGCGCGTTTACGGCGTCGGGCAACACGGTCGGCAAAAATGCCAAGCTGTTCACACACTATGTGGTGCGCGAGGATGCCGCCGAGCTCTATGGCTTCTATTCGGAACGCGAGCGCGACCTCTTCAAGCTGCTCCTCGGCGTTTCCGGAGTCGGTCCTAAAGCCGCGCTTGCCGTTCTATCGGTGCTTTCGCCGGACGATTTTATCGCGGCGGTTGCTTCGCAGGACGCGCGTGCCATTTCCGCCGCCCAAGGCGTGGGACTCAAATCCGCCCAAAAGATGATTTTAGAGCTTAAAGACAAGCTCACCGCATGGGGCACGTCCGAAGACCTACCGCAAGGAATCGCCGAAACGCCGCATGCCGGAAACGATATGTTCAAAGAAGCGGTCAACGCACTTGTGGTTCTCGGCTATTCCCGTCAGGAGGCCGTGACCGCCATCCGCAAGGCAAGCGGTGCAACACTGGAGGAACTCATTCGTTCGGCACTCACAAAGCTGATGTAATGCATAAAATAGGAAGAAAAAATGATAAAAAGCAACAGAGACAAAAATTACGAGGAAGAGGAATTCGACTTTGAAAGCCGCATTGTTTCCTCTTCGGAAACGCCCGAGGACTACGAAGCCGAGCTTTCTCTTCGTCCGAAGACCTTAAAGGATTATGTCGGGCAGAAGAAAATCAAGGAAAAACTGTCCATTTCCCTGCAGGCAGCCAAAATGCGCGGCGAAGCACTCGACCACATTCTGCTGCATGGGCCGCCCGGACTCGGCAAGACCACCCTTTCGACCATCATTGCCGCCGAAATGGGCGTAGACATTCGTATCACATCGGGACCGGCTATCGAAAAGCCCGGTGTGCTTGCGGCGCTTCTTACCAACTTAAAGCCGATGGACATTCTGTTTATCGACGAAATTCACCGTCTGCCGCGGCAGGTCGAGGAAATTCTATATCCGGCTATGGAGGATTACAACCTCGATATCATCACCGGAAAAGGCCCGTCCGCGCGGAGCATCCGTCTGCCGCTGCCGCCGTTTACGCTTGTGGGAGCGACCACGCGTGCCGGTCAGCTTTCCTCGCCGCTTCGCGACCGTTTCGGCAATCTTTACCGGCTCGAATTATACACGCCGGAGGAATTATGCGACATTGTCTGCCGCAGTGCCGATATTTTAGGCGTGACAGCACATCCGGACGGTGCTTACGAAATCGCCCGGCGTTCGCGCGGCACGCCGCGTATCGCTAACCGTATGTTAAAGCGTGTGCGCGATTATGCGCAAGTCAAGGCCGACGGCGTGATCACCAAGCAAGTGGCGTCTGATGCGTTAAATATGCTCGAAGTGGACGAGTTGGGGCTTGACATGACCGACCGCCGGATGCTCTCGGCCATCATCGAATTTTTCGACGGCGGCCCGGTAGGGCTTGAAACACTCGCCTCCACCATCGGCGAAGAAGCCGTGACGCTTGAGGATGTCTACGAGCCGTATTTATTGCAGCTCGGCTTTCTCAACCGCACGCCGCGCGGCCGATGCGCCACACGCGGTGCATATGAGCATCTCGGCTTTGCCTATCCCGAACGGAATGACTTAAAAGCCGCCGCCAAGGCCGAAAAAGCACAGAATGCCACGCTGTTTGACAGCGACGACAGTAAGGAATAACAAACGATCATGACACAAAACAAAAAGCCGGGCAAAGCCGGCAATAAAAACGCAAAAGGCGCAAAAAACTACGGTGCGCGTCCCTTTGCCAAGCCGAACGGCGCAAAAAACGATAAAAGCGCGCCGAACGGCACCAAGCCGTATCACAAGCGGCCGCGCGTCATTACAGACAGTGCGACCGGTGCGGCTCTTGATGTGGACAAACGTCCGAAAAAGGCCAAAAACAAGGATTCCGAGCGCAAAGCGGCCACCGGAAGTGAGCTTGCGCGCGCCATTCAATGGTTTCCGGGACACATGACCAAGGCGATCCGTGAAATCGGCGAAAGTCTCGCCATGGTAGACATTGCCATCGAGCTTTGCGACGCGCGTATCCCGGTTTCCAGCCGCAATCCGAATATTGAAAAGATTCTCGGCGGCAAGCCGTATATTACGCTCATGAACAAATCCTCGCTTGCCGATCCGAACGCCATCGCACGCTGGAAAGAATACTTTGCCGCGCAGGGCAAGACGGTCATCTTTACCGATTGTGTGACCGGAACGGGCATTTGTGAGATACTTCCGGCTATCCGCGAAGCCTTAAAAGAAAAGCTCGCCGCTTACGAACGGCGCGGTATGCGCCGTCTGCCGCGCGCCATGATTTTAGGTGTGACAAATTCCGGAAAATCCACGCTTATCAATAAATTATACGGTTCGCGCAAAGCCAAGGCGCAGGATAAAGCCGGCGTTACGCGTTCCCAACAGTGGGTCACGGTGGAGGGCAGCATTGACCTGCTCGACACGCCCGGTATTTTATGGCCGAAGTTTGACGACGAAACGGTCGGGCTTCATTTGGCTTACACGGGTGCTATCCGCGACGAAATTTTGGATACCGAAGAGATCGCGGTGCTTTTGTGTAAGGAATTGTTTGAAAAATACCCGAATCTGATGATGCAGCGGTTCAAGCTGTCTGCCGACGATGTGAACGACCGGCAGCCATTCGAGATTTTTGAAGCCATCGGCCGCGCCCGTTCGCTTCTCATTTCGGGCGGTGAGGTGGACACACTGCGCACGGCACGTATGCTCATCGATGAATTCCGAGACGGCAAAATCGGGCGCATCACGCTCGAATGGCCGGAAAAAAACAAATAACGTTCCAAAAAAGAAAGGACGCTTGCATATGAAACTCTACTCTTTTCCCGAAAATTATGAAAAAGTCTCCGACGCATTTTCGGTTGTGACCGAAAACGGCGAAAAAATCGGCGTGTACGGCTGCGACGTATCGGCGTTTCCGCTCAATCAGGTTTGGCCGGGCTACCAACGCCCGTTTGAACAGACTGAACCGACCTCTTTTGCCATGTTCGGCTCGGACGGCGAAGCGACGCTTGTCATTACGCCCAAAGAGTCGTTTGAAAGCGTGACGGTTCGTCCGCTCGACAAGAAAATCAAGCCGGAAATACATAGCGGCGCGGTCAAAGTCACCTTTCCGGGCGCCGGTCAGTATTCCGTCGAATTTGACGATATGCACCATGTGCTTACCGTTTTTATCGACCCGGAAAAGGATTTCGGCATCGATGAGAACGACGAAAACGTGCTGTATTTTTCGTCCGGTGTGCATTATTCCGAAGAAATTACGGAGCTTTGCGACAACGAAACGGTCTATTTTGCACCGGGTGCGGTCGTTTACGGCGGCTTTTCCGCGTCGGAAAAGAAAAATATCCGCGTACTCGGCTACGGCATTTTGGATAATTCCAGCATTGAGCGCGGCAAAGGCTCGCCGATCGCGTTTTCGCACTGTGAAAACGTATGGGTGGAGGGCATTACGATCGTCAACTCCTCCTCATGGTCGGCCCATTTTGCAGGCTGCACCAATGTGACTGTGGATAACATCAAGCTCATCGGTATGTGGCGTTACAATTCCGACGGCTGCGACTTCACCAACTGCACCAACGCTGTGCTGCGCAACAGCTATCTTCGCAACTACGACGACTGCATTGTCATCAAAGGTCTTGCCGGAAACACCACGCTTCCGGTGCGCAACGTCTATGCCGAAAACTGCGTGCTGTGGTGCGACTGGGGCCGCGCCATGGAGATCGGTGCGGAGACCTGCGCACCCACCATTTCGGATATCTGCTTTAAGAACATCCATGTCATTCACGGCGATTCGGTCATGATGGACATTCAGCACGGCGACCATGCCGATGTATCGAATATCCGTTTTGAGGATATCTACACCGAATATACCGCCAAAGCCATGGCCGGCAAATTGCAGACCGCGCGTGACGAGGTTTACGTCAATCCCAACGAAAAGCATATGCCGCTGTTGTTTACCATTCTCACCATCCACACCATGTGGTCGCATGACGATGTGACCGGCAACATTGCGGATGTCCGCTTCAAGAACATTTATGTCACCACCGAGGACGGCCGCATTCCGCCGTCCAACATTGCGGCCGCCGCCGACAATACCGAAATCACCGATATTCTCTTTGAAAACGTCTTTGTCAACGGTGTCAAGCAAACCGACAAAAAAGCCCTCGGCATCGATGTCGGAAGCACCTCCGACCTGCCCGAATCGCTCATCGTCGGCGACGGCGACGCTCCCAAAAAGGGCGGCGTTGTCAAAAACGTCGTCCTGCGTTAAGCGTGATGGCGATTTTCCTAAAAATCGTGCTTGCCGCGGCGGTTGTCTGTTTTGCCGCGGCGGTCGTCGGCACGCTCATGTCCCTGCGGCACGTGATACGGCAGTATACGATATCGACCGATAAAATGACCGCCGGAAACTTGCGTCTGATCCTCATTTCCGACCTGCACGCCATGCGGTACGGCAAAAAGCAAGAACATTTACTTTCCGAAATTGCCGCATTAAAGCCGGATTTGCTGTTATTTGCCGGAGATGTGCTTGCCGAGGACAAAGACCGCGCACCGGCCTTGGAGCTTCTCGAAGCACTCGGGAAACGTTACCCTTGCTATTATGTGACGGGCAACCACGAATACCGCTCGGACAAGCCCGACGAGGTACGCGCAATTGTGCGTTCCTACGGCATTACGGTGTTATGCGGCACATCGGTGCTTTGCGACACCGCCTGCGGAAAAATCCGCATTGCCGGGATCGACGACCTGCAAGAAGCAGGCTTCGACGGTGCGCTTGCACAGGCCGAGACGGCACTAAAAGACGATGACGGCATTTTCACCGTGTTTTTGTGCCACCATCCCGAGCTTTCGGTGCGTTTCGCCAAAGAATACGGCAAAGCGTTCGATTTGGCTCTGTCCGGACACGCGCACGGCGGGCAATGGCGCATTCCGGGGCTTATCAACGGCGTTTTCGCACCGCATCAGGGCATTTTCCCGAAATATGCCGGCGGTCTTTACGATTTGGGCGAAAGCCGAACGCTGGTGGTCGGCCGCGGCTTAGGCAAAAGCTTTCCGATTCCGCGCATCTTCAATCCGCCCGAGCTTGTGTGTATCGATGTGACCGCGTCCGGCGGCACGCATAATAAATAACAAACAACCGGAGAGCTTTCGACTGAAATACTCTCCGGTACAGCTTTTTACTCTGCGAAAGGTCCTGCAAAGTCATGAAAAACAAACCGACTTCGATTTTCATTCTTCTTTTGACCGCTATCATCTGGGGCTTTGCCTTTGTGGC
The DNA here is from genome assembly GCA_900546385.1 of uncultured Eubacteriales bacterium. GTDB lineage: Bacteria > Bacillota > Clostridia > Oscillospirales > CAG-382 > UMGS882. The sequence continues at coordinate 28,406 of URCT01000017.1, forward strand.
ACAGGTTTCGGGCGGCGCGGCTCTCGGCACATTTTATTACAACGGCATTCGCTTTACGCTCGGCGCGGTATCACTCATTCCGGTGATTCTCATTTTTGAGCGCGGCGAAACGGGAAAGAGCAAAATCACCACGCTTGCCGGGATAGCGGCCGGTGTCATTCTGTTTATTGCCGCCAACCTCCAGCAATGGGGCGTCAACATCACCGGCAGTTCCGGGAAAGCCGGCTTTTTAACGGCTCTGTATACCGTGATCGTACCGATTTTTTCGGCGGTATTCTTGAAAAAGCGCACCAACCGCAACACGTGGTTCGGCGCGGTGTTGGCACTCATCGGTTTGTTTCTCATTCTTTCGGGCAGTATGTCCTCGGGCGATACGCCGTTCTTTTCGGCAATGCTTCGCATCGCCTGCGGCGGAAAGACCTTCGGCGGTACACTGACAGTCGGCTTTGGCGATGTGGTGCTTCTGTTGTGTGCAGTGATGTTTGCGGTACATATCGTCTTTATCGATCACTTTAACAGCTCGATTGCGCCGCTTCGCTTTTCCTGCACCCAGTTTTTCACGGTCGGCATTTTGAGCCTTGTCATTGCCCTTTTCACCGAGACCATCTCGGCAAATGCGGTTCAGGCGGCGCTGCTTCCGATTCTTTACGGCGGTCTTATGTCCACCGGCGTTGCCTATACACTGCAAACCATCGGTCAGCGCGGTGCGCATCCCACCGTTTCAGCCATCATCCTTTCGACCGAATCCATGTTTGCCGCCATCGGCGGTGCGTTACTGCTTCATGAACGCATGACGCTGAGCGGCTACATCGGCTGTGCGGTGGTGCTTTTCGGTATCATCGTTGCACAAATTCCGGTCGGGAAGCGTTCGTAAAAATCAGCCTTCATACAGCAGACACGCCATCTGCAAGCCGTTAAACAACAAGAATTTTCCGAAAAAGGCGGCAAGCACCAAGACGCCGCTTTCGCACGGCAGGCACGGCGTTTTTCCGATATCTTTCCGGAAAAGCCGCGAAAACAGCCGGTAAATCCCATAGCCGATAACCGCGCCGAGGGTGTTTAAGATCACATCGTCCACATCGGTGCTGCGATAGTTGAGAAGCTGGCTGCCTTCGATAAGTATCGAAAACAATGCGCCAGCAAGGGCGGTTTTCCACAGCTTCCGCTTGTCGCGAAACAGCGTCGGTGCAAGGAAGCCGAACGGCATGAGCATGATGACATTAAGTACATAGCCGACCTTCGAATATTCCGGATCGGAAAACGGGATCAGGTTAACGGTGGCAGTATCAATGGCAAGCCCGCCGGAACGAAGAAGATCGTACAGTGTGCCGCTGTCGGTTACATCCAAAACCATTGTAAGGTAGATGCCGAACAGCATCACGCCGATAAAACCAAACCTTTCCGCGCGGCGGGACGGTGTTTGCAAGCACACGTCCGCGCCGCTTTTTTGTTTTCTTTGTGTGTGGTGCCGCAAGAGAAAGGCCGCAACGGCAAACGGAACAAACGGACAGGCCAAGGTATACAGCTGAAAGAGAAAATCGCGTGTGTCATTCATGTTCCGGACACCTCCTCCGCCGAATGCGTTTTTTTATAGATGAACGGATAGACGATAAGGCAAAGGCAAAGGCCGGCAAGCACGTCTAACAAGGAATGCTGTTTGATAAACACGGTGGAAGCGCAAACAAGCACGCTTGAGACCGTGAAAAAGACGCGCCATGCGGCTGTTTGCAGTCTTTTGCAATGCCATGAAGCAAAGAGCACGGCAAACTGCCCGACCACATGAAGCGACGGGAACACGCCGGTGTTGGTATCGGAAGCATAGATGCCGATGACCAAGCGGTCGAAAAAGCCGGGGTTGGTAAAGACGGTCGGGCGCAAGTGTTGGATACTCGGGAACGCGAAAAAGGTGATTAGACCGACCGAATAGGTTATGGCGACAAAGCTCATATAGTGCAAGAATTCCCGTTTTTCGAAAAAGTAGGTATAGGCCGCCATGCCGCCGACGAAAACGAACCAAGCGATATACGGCACGACGAACACGCTGCAAAAGGGAATATAGCGGTCGAAGATAATTTCGATGGTATGATAGCTTTGGATAAACCGGCCGCTTTCGGAAAGCTCAAACAAGACGAAAAACAGCGGAAAATACAAGAGAAACAAAAACGAATGGGCAGAGAAAAAGCGTTTCAAGCGGCCGGAAAGATGGGGAAATGTAAGTTCGCGGTTCATTTGCGAATCCTCCTTTTTGTGATGACGGTTTTATTGTAGCACACAAAAAAGGAAAAGCAATAGGTTTAATGGGAACTTCGGCAGACCTTAATCGAATCTTAAATGTCCGCGTGGGGCGGTATTTTGTTTGTGCGAAGCCGCCATTGCGGCGAGCTGAATCGAGGTTTGCAGAACC
>URCT01000018.1 GCA_900546385.1 uncultured Eubacteriales bacterium
TTTGCGGCTGACGGCACGCACGATCTTGTGAAAGGCCTGCTTGTCCAAATTTTTCTCATCCGCACGGTTGAATACCACAAGCTCACAGCTTTTGAGTTTGTCATACACAAGACTGCGCATATTGGCATTGTAATTTAGAAATGTCCCGGCTTCGGCAAACAGAATCTCCTGATAGACAAGCCATCCGTCCGGCAGCGCACTGTAAAGACGGTCAAGCATCCACATCCCGTTGTATTCCACAACGACGCGGTCAATGTCATATTTGTCCTGTAACTTGGATAAATAATCGGTTGTCAATTCATCGGGCGAATCGATGTTCACCGCATGAAACGAACCCATATCACCCTTGAAGCGCGACGGATCGTATTCTTCAATGCCTTCCTCACAAACGAGTAAAAGCGTGTTTTCACCGTTGTTGAAACGCGGGTCTTCAAAGGTCTCTTGAATAAACTTGGTCTTTCCGGCTTCCAAAAATCCGGTAAACAGATAAACGGGGATTTCTCTTGCAGGTGTGTTCATATGCTTTCTTATCCTTTCCCGAATTTTTCGCGTTTATGCTTATATGCCGAAAACGGCCGGAATCTTGTCGGTGTCAAGCTTGGAACCGATCACACAGATCTTGCCGGTGATTTCCGATGTGCCGCGGCGAACATTGACCTCGCCCGGAACATAGTCAAAGTGCGCCCATGTGCCGTCGGTTAACGGAACAATACCCTTGGCACGCAAAATCATGCCGCAGGTGTTCGGGTCGTCGAGCGACGCAAGAGAAGCGCGCAAGCCGTCTTCGGTGAATTTGTGTGCCGTTTCCGTGCCCCAGCTGGTGAAGACTTCATCGGCATGATGATGGTGATGGTCATGATCGTGACAGCCGCAGGTGCAGCCGTCGCCATGGTCGTGGTCGTGTTCATCGTGGTTGTCATGATGATGTTCATGCTCATCATGGTCGTGATCGCAGCAATGGTCGTGTTCATCATGGTCATGATGGTGCTCATGCTCGTGGTCGTCATGATCGTGGTCATGGTCATGTTCATGCTCGTCGTGGTCGTGGTCGCAGCAATGATCGTGTTCATCATGATCGTGATGATGCTCATGCTCTTCTTCGTGAAGCAGCTCGGCAAGCTCATCTTCAAGCGACTTGGTGCTTTCCATGGCCGCTAAAATCTGCGCACCGTCCAGTTCTTCCCACGGCGTTGTGATGATGGCCGCTTTGGCGTTATGCTCACGAAGCATAGCGACGCATTTTTCGAGCTTGTCCTCGGCCATGCCGGACGTGCGGCTCAAAATAACAGTACCGGCGTGTTCGACTTGATCAAGGAAGAATTCGCCGAAATTTTTCATATACATCCGGCATTTGGCCGCGTCCACCACCGTTACGGCGGCATTCAACTTAGCCTTTCCGTTTTCCGCGTTCAGCACGGCGCGGGTAACATCGCTGAGCTTGCCGACGCCGGACGGCTCGATCAAAATGCGGTCGGGCGCATATTCGTCGAGAACCTTGGCAAGCGCCTTGGTGAAATCACCGACAAGACTGCAGCAAATGCAGCCGGAATTCATTTCGTTGACCTGAATGCCGGATTCTTTCATAAAGCCGCCGTCAATACCGGTCTCACCGAATTCGTTTTCGATTAAAACGAGTTTTTCGCCTTTATAGGCTTCCGCAATGAGCTTTTTGATAAGAGTAGTTTTGCCGGCACCGAGAAAGCCGGAGAAAATATCGATTTTTGTCATAAAAGTTCATCTCCATGTTCGTATATGACAAGTTGCACTATATGCTCAACCTATATTATATATCATTTTTTGCGAAAATGCAAGGGCTGTCAGCAGAAATTTACGCCGCATTCCGACGGTTTTCGACGAAATGCGGCGTTTTGTGCCGATTGTTGACGTTTGTTCATAGGTTTTTTACAAAAAGATTGTGTGGTAATCTAGCAGAGTGTGTTGTGAATCTCTTTCGTTATATTTTTCATTTTCAAACACAAAACAGCTGTCAGGTGGCAAAGCCGCAAACTCCTATAACTGGGAAAAACTGAAAAATGTGCCGCAGCTTATATCGACTGTACAGAAGTATAGACTTCATAACGGGAAAACATACTATACCTCGCTGTATTTTCGCTTTAATTCTTCGATAACCTGTTTGCTGCTTGCTTTTTTTTCCCGAATGCGCTTCAAATTGCCAAGCCCTTCCTTGCTGACAGCAAGTCCTTCGATTGCCAAAGTGGCTTTTACACACCGTAGGTCTTCTTCAAAATCGCGTTTTGCGGTAAGCTTGGTTTTCGGTTCGCGTCGACCGACATAGGCACTGCTTTTTTGTCTTGCATTGGTCGCTTTATCTGCATTCATGCTTGGCTGCCCTCCATTCGTTCCATCTACTTATTATATACCGTAAAAAGAACGATGTCAATCTTTTTGTTACTTGGCCAACGTTATTAATGTCTCACCCGTCACGCGGTACACGGTCCATTCATCCATCGGCACCGCCCCAAGCGACCGGTAAAAATCGATGCTCGGCTTGTTCCAGTCAAGACAGCTCCATTCGAGTCGGCCGCAGCCGCGCTCGACAGCAATCGCCGCCAGCTTTTTTAAGATCGTTTTGCCGTAGCCTTTGCCGCGGTATGCGGGCTTGACGAATAAATCCTCCAAATACAGCCCGGCTCTGCCCAAAAACGTGGAAAAATTGTGGAAAAACAACGCAAAACCGACTTCTTTTCCGTCGGCAACGGCAAAAATGACCTCGGCTTTCTGCTTGTCGAAAATCCATTCTTCGAGCAGTACCTCATCGGCAACCACTTCGTTTTCCATTTTTTCATAGGCGGCAAGGCCTTGGATGAATTCCAAAATCAAGGCGATGTCCTTTCGTTCAGCCTTGCGAAACGTGACGGTGCTCATAGAAAAACCTCCGAAATCGTATTTGTTTCAGTATAGTGGAAATCTGTGAAAAAATCTACCGCAAAACGCAAAAGAAGCCGCCGCAAAAGCGGCAGCTTCTTGAAAAATCGGGTTTTGGCTTAGATTTCCGGAATTTCGATCTTGATTTCCTTGCCGGCAGCATGGCTCTTTGCGATACCGTCGATGATAGCCTGATTGTAGAGGATCTGGCTGGACGGAACGGGAGCGCCCTTGGACGGGTCGATGATAGCGTCGAGGAACGAACGGATCTTCTTGTCGAACAGGCTCATGCCGCTGTTGTCATGGAGAACCGGGATAACCGTTTCAACCGAAGAACCGGCAACCTGCGAGTAGATGGTCATCGGGCCGCCGACAGAGCCGTTCCAGCAGTCGGTAGACGGAATGCGAAGACCTGCTTTGGTACCGAGGATGATGGTATCGCCGGGCGTGTTGATGTTCATTGCCCAAGCAATACGGAAGTCGAGGATAATATCACCTTCGAGACGAACGAAAGCTGCGGCGAAGTCGTCAACGCCGAAGATGTCAGCGTATTCGGCCGGTCTGCCGCTTTCGGTAAAGGTGCTGGGGTTCTTGCCGAAGAAATCGGACTTGTAGCCGGAAACGGTGAGCGGCTTCGGATAGCCGATGGCGTTGAGAACCATATCGAGCGAGTAGCATCCGATATCACCGAGAGCACCGATGCCGCCTTTATCCTTTTCGATGAAGGTGGTGCCGAACGGAGTCGGAATACCACGGCGACGGCCGCCGCCGGTCTGGATGTAGTAGATCTTGCCGAGTTCGCCGGATTCAACGATCTTCTTGATCATCTGCATATTCGGGTCGAAACGCGGCTGGAAGCCGATGGTAAGAACCTTGCCGCTCTTCTTTTCGGCTCTCATAACTTCAACAGCCTCTTCCGTGGTAACGGTGAACGGCTTTTCAAGCATAACGTTGATGCCTGCGTTAAGAGCATGGATAGCGCAGGGAGCGTGCTGGCAGTTGTAGGTGCAAATGCTGACGCCGTCGAGATCCTTCTCGTTTGCGATGAGTTCTTCGTCGCTGGAGTAGCATCTTACGCCTTCAACACCGTGCTTCTTGAAGAAAGCTTCTGCCTTGCCGGGGATGAGGTCAGCGCCTGCAACGATTTCAACGTCGGGCATATGCTTGTATGCCTCCATATGAGCGTCTGCAATCCAGCCGGTACCGATGATACCGATCTTTAACTTTCTGCCGGCACCCTTGATTTCCTGTTTTGCGACCTGGTTCGGGTCGAGATTGGTGTTCGATGTAGCCATTTTTGTTTCCTCCTGAAAACATATTGTAATTGGATATATGTTACAAAGTTGTAGTCTATTCCAACATCATTATAGTAAACTATGCTTGTGAACTGTTTGTTACTTCCATGTTAAACATATTGGGAAAGCAGACTTTTTTTCACAAAATTTCCCTCAGCACTCGGGAAGCTTGATCTCAATTTCATGTCCGGCGCGGTGCGATTTCATGATGCCGTCGATGATGGCCTGATTGTAGAAAATCTGGCTCGACGGAACGGGTGCTTTGCCGCCGTTCTGCACGGCTTCAACGAAGGAGCGAACCTTTTTGTCGAAGATGTTGTAGCTGTCGTGCGTTTCGATGATTGGAATCTTGGTTTCAACCTGTTCGCCGGCCACCGAATGGTAAATGGTCATCGGGCCGCCGACCGAGCCGTTCCAGCAGTTGGTGGACGGAATGCGAAGACCGCCCTTCGTGCCGAGCATGATGGTGTCACCGGGCGTGTCGATGTTCATGGCCCAAGCGATACGGAAATCGACGATACAGCCGTTTTCGAGACGGATAAAGCCGCCGCCGAAATCGTCCACGCCGAATTTGGAGGCGATGTAATCGGGATGGGCGCAGCCGGTGTAAGTTTCGGGATTGGTGCCGAAATAGTTGGTGATAAAGCCGGTGACCGTGACAGGCTTCGGATAGCCGATGGCGTTTAACACCATATCGAGCGCATAGCAGCCGATATCGCCTAAAGCACCGACGCCGGCAGTCTCGTCCTCGATAAAGGTGGTCTTGGAGTCGTTTGCCGGGATGCCGCGGCGACGGCCGCCGCCGGTTTGGATGTAGTAAATGTCGCCAAGCTCGCCGGATTCGACGATCTTTTTGATCATCTGCATATTGGCGTCAAAGCGCGGCTGGAAGCCGATCGAAAGGATCTTGCCGCTCTTTTTCTCGGCCTTTATGATGTCGGCCGCTTCTTCGATGGTGACGGTAAACGGCTTTTCGAGAAGCACGTTGACACCGTGTTCGAGCGCGGCAATCGCACAGCACGCGTGCTGGCGGTTGTAGGTGCAGATGCTGACGGCGTCGAGCGCTTCCTTGTCGAGCATTTCCTTGTAATCGGTGTAGGTGTGTACGCCGCTTACGCCGAATTCGTTAAAGAAAGCATCGGCCTTGCCGGGAACAAGATCACAGCCGGCAACGACTTCAACATCGGAAAATTTTAAGTAAGCCGCCATATGCGGATGGGCAATGCCGCCCGTACCGATAATGCCGACGCGCAGCTTTTTGCCGGCTTTCACGGCATCGGCTGCTTTTTGATTGGGATCCAAATTAGCCATCGGAGTTCCTCCTTTTTGCGACGCTTATGCCGGTTTGTTTCGGTAAGAGCCGCATTTATTTTTTAACGATTTTGTCTTTGCCGCCCATGTACGGCCGCAGTGCTTCCGGGATGAGAATGCTGCCGTCGGGACGGTAGTTGTTTTCTAAGAACGCAATCAGACCGCGCGGCGTGGCAAGCACCGTGTTGTTTAAGGTCGCTACAAGATAGGTTCCCTTGTCACCCTTGGCACGGATCGAAAGACGGCGCGCTTGGGCATCGCCGAGCGTCGAGCAGGAGCCGACTTCAAAATACTTCTGCTGACGCGGACTCCAGGCTTCCACATCACAGCTCTTGACCTTCAGATCAGCAAGGTCGCCGCTGCAGCATTCGAGCGTGCGTACCGGAATGTCGAGACTGCGGAAGAATTCGACGGTGTAGCTCCACATCTTGTTGTACCAGTCCATGGCTTCCTCCGGCTTGCAGAGAACCACCATTTCCTGCTTTTCGAACTGGTGAACACGGTATAAACCGCGTTCCTCCAACCCGTGCGAACCGACTTCTTTACGGAAGCACGGCGAATAGGACGTGAGTGTGAGCGGAAGCTCGGCTTCCTTGATGATCTGTCCCTTGAAGCGGCCGATCATGGAGTGTTCGCTCGTGCCGATTAAGAACAAATCCTCGCCCTCGATCTTGTACATCATCGCATCCATTTCGGCAAACGACATAACGCCCGTGACAACGTCGCTGCGGATCATGAACGGCGGCACACAGTACGTAAAGCCCTTGTCGATCATGAAATCGCGCGCATAGCTGAGCATTGCCGAATGGAGTCTTGCAATGTCGCCGCACAGATAGTAGAAGCCGTTGCCGCTGGTTCTTCCGGCGGATTCCTTGTCAAGGCCGGAGAACATTTCGCAGATGTCGGCATGATACGGAATTTCGTAATCCGGCACGACCGGTTCGCCGAACTTTTCGTTTTCGACGTTTTCGCTGTCGTCCTTGCCGACCGGCACCGACGCGTCGATGATGTTCGGAATGACCATCATTTTGGCGCGAAGCGTTTCGCCAAGCTCGGCTTCTTCTTTTTCAAGCACTTCAAGACGTGTGTTGATCTCCTTAACGCGCGCTTTTTTTTCGTTAGCTTCGTCGATCTTCTTTTCTTTCATCAGACCGCCGATGAGGGTGCTTGTTGCGTTGCGCTCGGCACGAAGCTCATCGCCTTCGCCCTTGAGCGCACGAACCTTGGCATCGATCTCGATGCATTCGTCTACAAGCGGCAGCTTTTCGTCCTGGAATTTCTTCTTAATGTTTTCCTTGACAATGTCGGGATTTTCTCTGACAAATCGAATGTCTAACATAATTCCTGTTCCTTTCGGATAATATCTGTATTATGCCTTATTTTACCACGCTTTTCCGGAAATTACAAGAGGGTTTGACAAAATTTCTCGATAAGGTTGACAAATGCCGCGAAAGAGCGTATAATATCCAAACACGCTTTTCGGCATATAGGCGAAAAACCTGCATATAAATGAAAAAACGGAGTTGGTCGAAATGGGAATTGCGGAACTGTTATTGCTTGCTGTCGGACTGTCGATGGACGCGTTCGCGGTTGCTGTCTGTAAGGGGCTTGCCACACGAAGCCTAAAGCCAAAGCATTATCTCTGCATCGGCGCATGGTTCGGCGGCTTTCAGGCACTGATGCCGCTCATCGGCTACTATTTGGGCAAGATGTTCGAACGCTTTATTACGCGGTATGACCATTGGATTGCCTTTGGCCTTTTGGTGTATATCGGCGGCAACATGATTCATGAAGCCCTTTCCAAAGAGGAGGAAGAGGCGGATGCGTCGTTTGCCTTCCGGAAAATGTTCGTTTTGGCGCTTGCGACCAGTATCGATGCATTGGCGGTCGGTATTACGCTTGCACTGTTGTCGGATGTCAATGTTGCGTTTTCGGTTACGGTGATCGGATGTACCACGTTTTTGCTTTCAGCCATCGGCTTGAAGGTTGGCAATGTTTTCGGAACGCGCTACAAATCCCGTGCCGAATTTGTCGGCGGCGTGATTCTCATCCTCATCGGCTGCAACATCCTTTTCGAGCATTTGGGTGTTTGGACATGGCTTGCGAATTTGCTGAAATAATATATAATGGAAGAAAACCGGAGTTTGCCTGAAATCAAAACGGCAAGCTCCGGCTTTTTTGCGCCTTTTTTGCATAATCCGGCGTAAGGCATACTATACTATGGTATGTTGTTACCGACCGAAAAAAGGAGGAAGGCGCGTGATCTATACCAAGGTAAATATTCCGGCCGATTCCGAAAAAAGTGGCCGAAAGACCGAGCCGCTTGCGTCCGTCAGCCGAACGCTCTGCACCAAAACCTTTGTGTTTCATGCCGATAAGCACGCTTGCCGCACCGCACCTCCGCCATCGGACAAGACGCCCGAAGCACGGGAAGCACCGTCGGAAGTACCGCCGGAAACACCGCCGGAAACGCCGCTCCATGCGCCGGAAATTGTCACCGCCGACCGGCAAGCAAGCGGCTTTTCCGAAGCACCGGCCGCGCAGCGTCCGTATCGGCACACACTTTTGTCCGAGCAGCTTCTGCCGTTTTCGGGAAAAGTCGCTTTGCTTGCGGCGTTGTGTCTTGTTTCGTTTTTGTTCGGCTGCACCGTGACCGACCAAAGACTCTGCCGGGTGATGATGGCTGTCAGCGCGGCGGCATCGGGACGGCTGCCGGAGATGTCACAAGCGGCGCTTTATGCCGCCGAAACGTACCCGAGCGGCGCGGGAACCGACGCTACAAATGTGTCCGCACCGCGCGAAAGCGATCAAACCTACTACCAAAAATACCGTGCCGCGGAGACTGTACCGGCCGAAACGGAAACGCCCTTATCCGGCTCGCTCGACTATCTGACGGCGCATGAAAGCACGGCCTGCGGCACCGATGAAGCGGAAAACGCGTCCTCCGCTTTGCCGGTCGGGCAGAACGAAAACGGCAAAATCGGCGCGGATGACCGGGTGCTGTATCCCGTGCTCAAAAGCGATCTGCGTGCGGCCGATTTTGCATCGCTCACCAATCAAACGCGCCTTGCGCCGGATGTGCAGACGCTGTCGCAAAGCACGCCGTCGGCTCTTCAAAACCTGACGCTTGACGGAAGCCCGCTTGTGCTCATCGTGCATACGCACGGCTCGGAGGGCTATAACGAATGCGAAACGGACGGCTATTACGACGCGTCGCTTGCAGTGCGCAGCGAGGACGTGACTAAAAACGTGGTGTCGGTCGGCACATCGCTTGCCGAGGTGCTAAACGATTTCGGCATTGCCACATTGCAGGATACCACCATGTGCGACAAGGATTCGTTTGTACGCGCCTATAAAACCTCGGCGGCGCTTGTCCGCTCGTATTTGGAGCAATATCCCTCCATCCGCTTTGTCATCGACCTGCACCGCGATGCGATCATCGCATCGGACGGCACCTCTACCGCGCCCACCTTTTCGTTTGCCGGGGAGGATACCGCCCAGCTCATGCTCGTTGTGGGAACCAACGCCGCCGGTGCCGACCATCCGCACTGGAGCGATAATCTGTCGCTTGCTTTGCATATTCAAAAACAGCTTTCGGAGGAGTATCCCGGCCTTTTCCGCAAAATCAATCTGCGCGCGGCAAGCTTTAACGAGCAATTGTCAAGCGGCTACCTGCTTCTTGAATGCGGCTCGGTCGCCAATGACCGCTCACAGGCCGAACGCGCCGCAAAGCTTTTTGGCACCGGTCTTGCCCGGATGATTTTACGTGCGGCGCAAAACGCATAAAAACCAAACGCCTCTTACATATTCCGCCGATTTTGTCGGACGGAAAATTCGATGTAAGAGGCGTTTATGCAGAAAAAGAACAACCGTATCCCGTTTTCGCCGGTTTTTCAAAAAGCCGTCGAGTCGATGAGCGTGTTTGCCATCGGCGCGTTTGCCTATTTGTTCATGGAGCTTTTTTGGCGCGGCCACAGCCATATCACCATGTTTTTCGCCGGAGGCATTTGCTTTTTGCTCATCTACCTTGGGGAAAAGCGGCTTGACGGCTATGGGACGTTTACGCGGTGTGCGCTGTATGCGTATCTCATCACGGCGGTGGAGCTTGTGTTCGGCGTGGTGTTCAATCTGCTTTTGGGATGGGACGTATGGGATTATTCCGACCGCACGCTCAACCTTTGGGGACAGATCTGCCCGTTGTTCTTTTTTCTGTGGATCGGCGTTTCGTATTTGGCCATCCGGCTGTGCCGACCGCTGCGGCGGCATTTTGATAAGGTGCGGCAAAAGATTTTTTGAAAAAATCGTCTGTTTTTTTTCGAAAACCTCTTTACAAATCGCAAAGGATATGCTATAATGCAAACAGTTAGTTGAGACTAACTGTTTCTTTTGCCCGATGGTTAGTTATAACTAACTGTATCCATCAGCAAACAACCAGCGAGGTGACGGCCATGTTTGAAAAAACGCTTGCCTATTTTTGCGCACCGGCTTTGGCGGGAATCAAGCCATCGAACTTGGTTTCTCTGCAAAAAGCGGAAATACCGGATGTTCATGCACAGGTCATGCGGTTCAATGAGACGTTTTCCGGCATCGGGATCTGTGCCGAAATTCTTTGTGAGTGCGACAAACGGGCGCTTGTCATCATCTATCGGCCGGCACTTCTCGAAAAAACGTTGGCACAGCCGGAGATCCGTCAGCTTTTGGCGCGGTACGGCTATGCGGAAAGCCTTTCGTTGGAGGAAAAACTGTCCGTGCTGAAGGAGCATCTGACGCACAGCGAATTTCCGCATGAGATCGGCGCGTTTCTCGGCTATCCGGCAGCGGATATCGACGGCTTTATCCGCTGTCACGGCAAAGGCGCGGTGCTTGTCGGCGAATGGAAGGTCTATGCGGACAAGCAAAAGGCAAAGGCGTTGTTTGCACGCTACAAAAGCTGCCGAAAGGCGCTTCTTTCCAAAGTAAACGAGGGAAAAAGCTTAGCGCAGATTTTCCGCGCGGCATAATTCCGTTTGTTTTGCATATTATTTTAAGGAGGTTTTACCATGAGTAAAACAGCAATTATTTATTGGAGCGGAACCGGCAATACACAGACCATGGCCATGAGCGTTCTGGACGGTGCGCGCAAGGCAGATCCCGATACGGCCTTTTTCTCGGTGTCCGAAATCACGGCGGACGCGGCGGCAGCGTATGACAATCTGCTTCTCGGCTGTCCGGCCATGGGTGCCGAGGTTTTGGAGGAGAGCGAGTTTGAGCCGTTCTTTACCGAACTCGAAGCGCATCTTTCCGGCAAAAACGTCGGCCTGTTCGGCTCTTACGGCTGGGGCGACGGCGAATGGATGCGTTCGTGGGAGGACAGAGTGCGCGATGCCGGTGCGACGCTGGTCGGCGGCGAAGGCGTGATCGCCAACGAAGCACCCGATGAGGACGCGCAGGCAGCGTGCGAAAAGCTCGGCGAAGCGGTCGCGGCACTGTAATAACGCAAAAATACAGCAGTCGTGTAAAGAAATAACGCTTTACACGGCTGCTTTTTTGTGAAAAACTCCTTTTTTTCAGATATTTCGCCGGAAATTTCCCGTATTTTATTGACAAGCGTCTTTTCCGGTTGTATAATAGAGTATCCGTCGAAGTATATTCCTGCGGCGGAAATATTTTTTTATCTACATAACATAAACACGGAGGTTACGCGCACATGAGCAGAATTTACAATTTTTCCGCAGGTCCGTCCATGCTCCCGCTCGAAGTTCTCGAACAGGCGGCATCCGAAATGACTGATTACAACGGTTCAGGCATGTCAGTTATGGAGATGAGCCATCGATCTCCCGTTTATGATGCCATCATCAAGCAGACCGAGGCCGATTTCCGCACACTTATGAACATTCCCGACAACTACAAGGTTCTCTTTTTACAGGGCGGCGCTTCCACCCAATTTGCCGCCGTTCCGCTCAACCTGATGAAAACCGGCAAGGCCGACTATGTCGTTTCCGGTCAGTTCTCCAAGAAAGCCTTCAAGGAAGCCCAAAAGTACGGCGACGCGAAATGCATCGCTTCTTCCGAGGACAAAACCTTCTCCTACATTCCGGAAGTTACGCCGGATATGGTTCGTCCGGACGCGGATTATGTCCATGTCTGCTACAACAATACCATTTTCGGTACCAAATTCCCGGAGGTTCCGAATGTCGGCGATAAGGTGCTTGTGGCCGATATGTCGTCCTGCATCACCAGTGAACCGGTGGATGTGACAAAGTTCGGCGTGATTTACGCCGGCGCACAGAAGAATATGGCTCCTGCCGGTCTTACGGTCGTCATCATCCGCGAGGATCTTCTCGGCTTTGCCCGTCCCGAAACGCCCACCATGCTCGATTATAAGATCATGGCGGACAACGATTCCATGTACAACACGCCGCCTTGCTACACCATTTACATTGCCGGTCTTGTCTACAAATGGGCACTTAAGAACGGCGGCCTTACCGCGATGAAGGAACGCAACGAAAAGAAAGCAAAGCTTCTTTACGATTATCTCGATTCTTCCAAGCTGTTTAAGCCGACGGCCGAAAAGAAATACCGTTCCATGATGAACGCTTGCTTTGTTACGGGCGACGCGGAGCTCGACAAGAAGTTCTGCAAGGAGGCTGCCGAAAACGGCCTTTCCAACCTTAAGGGTCACAGAAGCGTCGGCGGTATGCGCGCATCGATCTACAACGCCATGCCGTATGAGGGCGTGGAAAAGCTCGTGGAATTCATGAAGAAATTTGAAGCGGAAAACTTAAAATAAACCGTTTCTCACATAAGGATAGGTACATATCATGACAAATATCAAATTATTGAATAAAATTGCCGCGTGCGGCACGTCGCTCTTTGACGACAAACGCTACAATGTCGGCGAAAACGTGGAAAATCCCGATGCCATTATGGTTCGTTCGGCCGCCATGCACGATATGGAATTCGGCGAGGAGCTTCTTGCCATTGCCCGTGCCGGCGCAGGCGTCAACAACATTCCGATCGATAAATGCTCCGAAAAGGGCATTGTCGTGTTCAACACGCCGGGCGCAAACGCAAACGCCGTAAAGGAATTGGCTGTAGCGGCACTTCTTCTGGCTTCGCGTAAGATCGTGGACGGCATCAACTGGGCGCAGACGCTTGTCGGCAATGAAGATGTTGCCAAAGCCGTCGAAAAAGGCAAAAGCGCGTTTGTCGGCCCGGAAATTGCCGGAAAGACGCTCGGTATCATCGGCCTCGGCGCGATCGGCGCACAGCTTGCCAATGCGGCGACCCACCTCGGCATGAAGGTCTACGGCTATGACCCGTATATCACGGTCGATGCCGCTTGGTCGCTTTCCAAATCGGTCAACCGTGCCAAAACGCTGGCCGCTATCTACGAAAACTGCGATTATATCTCGATTCACGTGCCGTCTACGCCCGAAACAAAGGGTATGATCAACGAGACCTCCATTTCCTGCATGAAGGACGGCGTGCGACTCTTAAATCTTGCAAGAGCTGACCTTGTCAACGCCGACGCCGTCAAAAAGGCTCTCGAAACCGGCAAAGTCGCAAGCTATGTGACCGACTTCCCGACCGCCGAGGTTTTGGGCGTTCCGGGCATTGTCACCATTCCGCACCTTGGCGCGTCCACACCGGAATCGGAGGACAACTGCGCGGTCATGGCGGCAACCGAGCTTATCGATTACCTCGAAAGCGGCAACATCAAGAACAGCGTCAACTTCCCGGAAGCCGTCATTCCGCATACCGGCGACGCAAGACTCTGCGTGTTCCATAAGAACGTTCCGGCCATGGTTGCTCAGATTTCGACGGTTCTGTCAGACAACAAGATCAACATTGCCAACATGATCAACTGCTCGAAAAAGGACAACGCCTATACGCTCATCGAAGTCAACGGCGACCTGCCCGAAGAAGCCGTCGAAAAAATAAAGGCTCTTGAAAACATCACCCGTGTGCGTGTGATAAAATAAGGCACGGGCAGAATACGGTAAAAGGTGTAGGGCAGGGGTTTTATAGAGCTCCTGCCCTATCGTATGCCGCAAAGCTGCCAAAAAGCGAAACGGTGCGTAAGAGAAACACGCGCCTGACAGATTTTTCTTGACAGAAAAAAGAAACTATGTTATAATTGGCATATAAACCATTCCACAAGCGGCTTTTGCCTTTTGAGAGAATGAATCCAACAATGCCGGAGACAGTATGAAAAGACGTTACAACAGTGAAGAATCCAAAAGAAAAATTCTATCGGCCTGCGTGAAGCTGTTCATCGAACAAGGCTATCATAACACCACGCTTGCGGAGGTGCTCAAAGAGGCGGAGGTTTCCAGCTCAACCTTTCAGAACATTTTCCACAGCAAAGACGGCGTGCTTTTGGAGTTAACGGATTTTATGTTTGACAGCCAGTTTATGGCGGCGCGCGGCGCGGCAGAAAAATTGAAGCCGCTGTACGTCTATGCGCTTGAAACGGCAATTCAGCTGACGCTTGCGGAGTTAAACGAAAATCTGCGGGATATCTATGTGGAGGCCTACAGCGTGGAACGGGTGACCGAGCGCATTTACGAGCGCACCTCGACCGAGCTGTTCCGTATTTTCGGCAGCTATATGCCGGAATGCACCGAGAGCGATTTTTACGAATACGAGATCGGCACGGCCGGCGTTATGCGCAATTACATGGCAAAAAGATGCAACAAATATTTTTCGCTCGAAAAGAAGCTGGTGCGCTTTTTGGATATGAACCTCGGCATCTACCATGTGCCGGAGGCCGAACGCAAGGAAGCCATCGATTTTGTGCTGTCGATCGATGTGCGCGGCGTGGCGAACGACATTATGCAGCGGCTGTTTCAGTCGCTTGCCATGCGTTTTTCGTTTGAACTTGGAAAATGAAAATGGGCGACACCGAACCCATAAGAAAACCGCGGCGGTTAACGGAAAGTTAGCCGTCGCGGTTGTTTTGTGTGTGAAATTGGCGGTATACCCATGCTAAAATTTCGGCAAACCGGCGGCGCGGTTGACCGCGCGTTCTTGTGCCTTTTGGTACGTGTCTGCCGCAAAACGCAGATATTCCGCATACGATTTTAAGGCCTTTACGGTGGCAAAATGCGCGGAATCGGAGCCGGTGATGCCGTTAAATTTTTCTTGGAACTGCGAGGCATCGGCACCCTGCCAATCCGCGTAGAGCGTTTGCACGTCCTGCTTGGCGGTCTTTATTTTTTGCTCCAACAGATCTGCATACGTCTCAACAGCCGAGGCCGTGCTTTTTAGCTTGTTGTGATCTGCTTTGATGTAGGCCATGTCCAACCCTCGTTTCTTATTTGATGGTTTTGCCTAAGGTGGTATTGCTATCTTCCGTATCGATATATCCCGGAACTACAAGCTGCATAAGGAAGCATTTATAGTTGTTTAATGCCGTATATCGTGCCGGGCAAAGCTCGTTTTCCAATGCACGGAATTTGCTTAACGCACCGCTTGCCGCTTCTCCCTCCCAGCTGCTTCCCAAGCTACTTACGGTTTTGTGAAGCTCCGTCAAACCGTCCTTCATTTCGTTGTTGCAGCACTTGATTTTGTCGGCGACGGCTACCACGGCATCGGTCTTTATTTTTTCGCCATTCATACGATCACCCGTTTGCGGAATTTTCGTTAAATTCCTGATTTTTCAAAAGCTGTGTATAGGTTTGGCTTTCCGCATTGATACAGCCGACAAAGCGGACATCGGCAATATCTTCGTGATTGAATAAGAAAAAGGTTTCCGCATCAAGATACCCTTCCGGGAACAGCACGGCAATGTAATCGAAAACGCGGTCGGTTTCATCTTTTTGCAGAATCCCGACGATCATCAAGGATTTTTCCGCTTCTTTGAGCAGCACAACGCTGCCGATCGGCAAAAGGTCTTTCATGTAGGCATACTCCTTTAATCGAATAGTTCTTTGGCACCCTTGAAGGTGGAAACAAAAGTGTCCTTCAGGTCTTTTAACTCACTTGTGAAACCGGAAAGATTGCTTTTGAACGGACTGTCCTTGCAAAGCAGACAGCCCTTGCGCGAGAAAATCTGCGAACCGAGCCTTTCGGCTGTTCCCGTGAGACCTTCGTAATCCCAGGTGGCAAGCTTTGCGCCGCCGGAAACGGCCTTGCCGAGCCCGGTGATTTTGTCATAAGCCTCCAAAACGGGATTTTTCGTGTCAATATCAAAAGAATCGTTAACGATGTCCACAAGGCCCCTGGCCACGTCCACGGAATCGTCCACCGCGCCTGCGATCGCGCCGACATTGGAAATAAAATTCCCGGTTTGCTTGAAGGTGTAGGATAAAAGCTTTGCCTGATAGCGCAGCTCTTGAATGTCGGTGGTTAGGATACCGGAAATGTCTAAGCCGGCAAGCTGTTTCAATTCGCCGCTCATTTCGCCGAGCTTGGTCGGATCGGATTGAATGACCTTGTCCCAGGACAGCTCCAACGAAGCAAGCGAGGTGACGATATCGATGCCATAGTAGGTCGTGTTGCCGATGATCGTGCCGAGTTTTTCGTTGCCAATGGCTCTTCCTAACTGTTTTCCGCTGTCGACTAACGTGTCTTTCAAGGCATTTTGCCCGATCTTGTCGTATTGCTCGGTATAGATATACGCACCGTCCGTCATGGCGTTATAGATGTCGTTTGCACCGCTGATGACGCTGAGGACGGCGACAGGTGTGGACAAGCCGCCCGTTCCGACAATCGAAACAACACCGGCAACCACCTTCGAAACGCCTTTGGCACCGGAAAGAATGGCTTTTCCGTATTGTACAGCACGGTAGACCGTTCCTTGGGAATAATAACTGGCAGCCAGATCACCGACCGTCTTTTTTACAAGACTTGTTACCTTGTCAGCCGATTTTTTCACTGCCGCGCCGACATTGTAAACGGCTTTTGCAACACTTGCACGCACCGTTCCGACCGGTTTTTGGAAGGATAGCGGATCGTATTTGTTTAACTCCCGTTCGACCTTTTCAAAATCCGCAGCCGTTTGGGACAAATATTTCTGACAGCGGCGCAGCTTTTGGTTGTAACCGGTGAGGATGTCGGCTTTTATGAGACTTTTTAAGCCCTTTAAGCCGACTTTTGTGTATAAAGAATCCATTTGGAGGTCGATTCTGCTGATGCGGCTGTTGACACCGGCAAGACGTGCAGCATATTGTTCCAACTGATAGGTCTTGACATGGATTTCCGATGTTACCATGAAGACCCGCCTCCTCCGCCGTATCCGCCGCCGCTTCCTCTTTTGCTGCCAATGGCAGAACCGCCGCCTCCGCCGCTGCCGCCGCCGGCAAAGCCGCCGCCCGACGAATCGTTCAAACGGCCGCCACCGCCGCCACCGCCGCCGCTTCCACCGCCACCGGCAAAGCTGCCCGACGAACCGTCAAAGCCGCCGCCCGAAGAGCCGCCGGCAGTGGAACCGCCGCCTTCGGCGCTTTCAAAGCCTTCTTCGACGTCGTTCATATCCAATTCGTTTAGTTTTCGCTTGACATAATAATATTGTGTAATGACTTTATCGATATAATCCGCGCATTTTTCATTTCCGATGCCGACAAAATCACTTCGGACACCGGCGGAAATGCTTTTCAGCTCGCGGATGATGGAATTCAATTCCCGTTTGATGGAGGAAAGCTCGGCGCGTGCACTTGCTTTCATGTTTATCGAAAGCCTCCTTTTTCGGGGGTAAGACTTGTTTGCAGGGTTCTCTCGGCTTCTTCAAAATCCGAAGCAGTGTCGTTTAGGTAACCGACGGCACGGCTTAACTTTGAGCTGTAGCCGGTCAAGATATCCGCTTGCAGCAGCTTTTTCAAACCGCGTAAGCCGACAGAGCGGTACAGGCTGTCTAAACGACTGTCCAAACAAGAAAGACGGCTGTTGACGCTTTGAAGGCGCGACGCATGGGAGCGCAGCTTGCCGGTGTTTACGACAATTTGCGGATAAGCGGCGGCATAGGCATAGCCTTTGTTAAAGGTTTGGTTGAACCAATTTCGCAGCTCGTTAAGCTTTTCTGTTACGCACTGAAAAAACGTTTGAGCCGTATCCGCAAGCCACACGCCGATTTCGATTAGCGTGTCTGCAATCATGGTCGAAAGCTCATTAACGGCCTGATACAGCAGCTCGGCGGCTGCACCGATCACAATCGCCGCAAAGACCACTGTCACAAGTGCAACCACGCTGATGGCAATAGTCTCGGTTATGCCGGGGCAAATGGCCGCAAATATAACAAACGAAGCAATAAACGTTTTGCCTTTGCTTGTTAAGCTCTTGGTGTTCGGGTCATAGATTTGATTGGCAAATGCGATCGTTTTGAGTAAAAAGCTTGCAGTCAGGTCTCGGACAAAATTGCCGATGGGAGCCGGGCATCGATCGAGGTGTTTACTGAATAAGGAGACAAGCTCATTCCATACCGTCGACGAACCGCGTATGGCATTGCCGGCGTCGTCGAATTCGAGACTGGTCGTGCTGTGCCGCGTGATGATGTAGTAGAGAATAGAGGATAACAGGCCGCCCTCGTTTTCCTTTACCGCAAGCGAAATCGGCTGTACGCCGGGCATTTCAAATAACAGACCGCCTACAACGCTCCAACGGTAGTGTGTGATTTTATCGCTTACCTGCTCAATGCTGTCGCGGTGGGCTTTTATGTATTCATCGCTGTTGCCAGGCCCGTCGAAATTGACACATTGCTCAAATTTGTCCGACAGACCGATATCCGGATACGCGGACGAGACGGCTGCGTGCATGGCAAGATTTCCGCCAAGGGAGTGTCCGGTTAACGAAAGGGAGTTATAGTTTTGGATGTAGTCGCTCTCGGCAATATGCCGCATAAATTCTTCCGTTTGGGCTTGTTGCTCGGTCAAGATCCCGTTTAGCAGCATCAAATCGGCCTTAATCCAGTCTTTTTCCAGATTTTCAAGGTTTAACATACCTTCACTGCCGCGAAAAGCCACAATGGCGTTGCCGTCTCCCGGATCGATGACACAGCCGTAAAAGCCGGAGTCGGCATTATCGTCAATAATATCGACGATTTTCCAGCTTCGGATGTCTTCTTTGTTTAAGTTGTAGTCATTTTCGAAAACTTGTTTATAGACATCCTCCGCGGTTTGCGCAGAGCCGGGAACGCTGGAAGCCCGTTGTTCGCACAGCTGCATAATGGTGTAAGGCGGCCGAACGCCGCTGTTCATTAAACTTAAAAACTCGTTATTAAAATCTTCGTAAGCAACTTGTGTTGCGTTTTTTAATTGTAAATCGGAATACGACACGCCGGCCACCTACTTTTTATCATATGCGGTTTCAAACGCAGCAAAATCCGTGTTGAACGCGCCGTCAAGAAGGGCGACATTCACATCGGCTAACGGCTGATACTTTTGCAGCTGGGAAAGCGTCAGATGCGGAGCGCTTTTTAGAAGCGCGGCGCAAGCGGCATAGTTGCTTTCGTCGTATTTCCAAAGGGTCGAGCCGAGAGCCATTTGCGGATTGCGCGCATGGAAATCGTTCAGAATGGCCGTGATGGCGTCATAGGCTTGCAAAGCGTCCGCTCCTTCGCACATAAGGGTGGTGAAGGAGAGGGATTGAAAGGCACATTGCTTGAGAATGGCATCAAAATCATCGTTTACCGGATCGATCGATTTGGCATAGCCGTTGATAAATACATCCACGGTTGCTGTGATTCCTTGCTTTGCAAAGGCTTCTTCAATGTCTTTTTTGGCTTCGAATTCCAAGCGGCGGATCGGATAATTGTCGGAAAAGGCACTTTTATCCGTTTTCATTTTCACTTCGAATAATAGCTCCGGATCATTTTTCGGATAACAATAGGCAGTTGCCGTGTCCATGGAGCTGCTTGCTAAGACATTCCCGACAGAAACGACTTCAAATTCGCTGTCATAAGTGCTTTGCAACTGTGCTTTGATAACCTTTTCGTTATCCGAGAGCATGGATTTCACACATCCGGCAAAACCGGAGGATAAAGCAGCTGCCATAACAAGGATTACCACCTTTCGAATCAGGGTTTTCATTGGATTTCCCTCCGCTTGACAAAGAGTGTTTAACGGATATTCTATAAATAAAAAGCTTTGTGAAAAAAGAGTTCAACGGAAAAACGGTTCGGGACTGCCGTTGTGTCCGGGCAGTCCCGAGAAGAAATGCCGATACTTATTTCAAGGTTTCGCCAATGCCGGTGTTTATTTTTTCTTTTTCGGAATACCCCGGTGCAACCTCTCCTTTGAGAAAGGCAACATATTGCTTGATGACATCGGCGTAATTCTGAAAATACTTTTTGGCAAAATCGTTGTAGGAATCGATGGTGGTTTGCGCGGCTTCGCCTTGCCATATGGTACTTAATTGCTGAACGACGTTTTGGCTGTTGTTCAATTCATCGGTCAGTTTGTTGTTCAGGTTTTCTATCGTTTGTGCGATCTGAGTGACTTGGTCGGTGCTTATGCGGATGCTGTTTCCTGCCATGATACGGTTCTCCTTTCCTCTTAATTGGCAAGCTTTCCGACTGCGGAGATATTATCGTCCTGCCGGTTGACATAGTTTACACGCTGTTGTTCGATGATCTGGCTTGCATTCGAAAGCGCTGCGGCCATTGCCTGCAATTCTTCGGTAAAGCCGGTGATTTTTTCGACAAAAGCGAGATTGTCGGCACCTTCCCAAGCGGTGCCCATCGTGGAGGCTTCTTGCATTAACTGCTTGGAAATGGAGGTGTAGGAGTCGGAAATCTCCTGCAATTTTTTGGAAGCTTTCGCCATTTCATCGAAAGATTCTACGTTGATGTTCTTTCCCATGAGGGGTTCTCCTTTCATTTCATATTTTATCTATATTATAAATAAATCATAGCCATTTGTCAATGCTTTTTGATAAATAACCGAAATACAAGGACAATATGAATCATTTGCGTGAATTTTCCCGATTATCCGATGAATCGTCCGATTCCCCGCGTAACGGTCGACTTACAGTAGCATCAACCGTGACCCATTATGAATCCCCAGCACGGCAAGCTCCTTATTCACGTCATAAACCGCGCCGGTTTGTGCGTTGCACAAGATTGCGTCGCCACCGGCTTCGAATTTTCCGCCGGATAAATCGTTTAGCGCGGCGGCAACAAGCGGAATGACTTCGCTCATCTTGCTTTCGAGCGGAAGATAGACGTCATAGGTTTGTCCGGCCGCCGGAACGAATATTTCCACCAAAGCTTTATGATTCATCTTCGTCGTCCTCCTTTTGGTTTACGAATTTGAGCTTACAGCACCTTCCGCGGTTGAGGGCGTAGCCGAATTCCTCGGTCAGATCGTCGTACATATCACGCGTGACTTTTGCCGGTTTCATTTGATACTGTTCGGTGATGCCGCCGCCGATCCATAAGCCGCTTGAAGGAGATACTTGGCTCGTGTACCATTTTTCGAAGGATACCGAAGAAATGTTTTTGGCTTGATCGGCGATGAGGATGAACATATTGTAGGCAATAGTTCCTCGTTCCAAAATTAACGACAGCTTTTCCTTGCCGAGATCGGATAACCCTTCCCGCAGCTTTGCAAGAGAATGGATCACTACCAAGAAGGTTTCATACGTTTCGGGCGTTTCGCCTCTTTCAAGAGCCTCCTTGTAGGCATTGTTTTTGTCGCGGAAAGCTTCAAAAAGCAAGGAGACCTGTTCCTCCAACGCTTTTGAGCCGGTATATACATTTAATTTCCCGGCATCGGCATCGATGGTTCCGGCCGCATCAAGCACTATGCCGTCATATGCGGTGCAGGCTTCAAAAAGGGTTATGAAATCCGAAACAAAGCCTTGGTATTCGGTTCCGGCAGATAAAATCAGGTTTATGTAGGATTCGCCGAACGGGAAGCGATGCACGTTTAAGGAGCCGGTTTCAACGCCGACCGGAATCGATAACGGCTGCTTCGGCAGATAGTATTCGCGCAAGAAATCGACCGTGACTCTTTCCGGCAGGATCGGAACGCGCGGCGCGGTTTCGCCCGTCCATTCCGCCGCAAGCTTGCGGCAGGCGTTCTGGATAAAGATGGCCGGTGCAGCTTCTTTTGTGATGACCGCCGTTTGGAATTCATACAGCGTATCGAGTCGTATCAGGCCGCGTCCTTTGCATTTGGAGGGCAAAAGCCCGTCTGTTTTGCCGACAATGGTCGGATAATCGGAGGGATCGTTAAGCTGCAGTGCTAACTGACAAGGGAAGTTTTGCAGTAAGCGGAAACGCACAGCACCCGTTCCGAGAGCCGTTAACACAAAGCAAATGCCGTATTTGGCACCCTCGCGCGACAGATGGGCGATGACTTCTTCTTTGTCTTCATAGTTTTCCGTAAAGGCGGCAAAGTTGTGAATGGCCACCACAAGAAACGGCAGCGTTTTTCCGGAAAGCTTGATATACGACGCGTAATCGCCGCCATAGTCGGTGAACAGCTTTTTGCGCTTTTGCATTTCAGAAAGGAGCATTTTGAAAAGATTGTTGACTTTTTCGGCTTCATGCGCAAGAATCACATCGCCGATATGCGGTGCCGCCGCAAAGGCCTTTAAGGTTTCCGAGGCGAAATCAAGCAAATACAGCTGCACCTCTTCCGGCGTGTGTTCTTGTATCAGAGAATAAACCATCGTGCTTAAAAAGGTGGTTTTGCCGCTGCCGGAAGCACCGTATATCAGGGTATTGCCTTCTTCGGACAAAGCTAACCGCAGCACATTCTGCCGCTGGCGTGCCGGGTCGTCGTATTCGCCGATGATGGGACGAAGCACAAATTTTTCGGCGGTCGTTCCGTATTTTTGCCTTAGTGTATCCAAAAGGATCACAGCAGGCAGCGTCGGCAGCCACAAGGGCGACGTCTGAATGCCTTCCTCCCGTGCAATTTCGTTTAGGTATTCGGTAATGGCATCGAGTTGCTTAGGCGCATGGCGGTAGGCGTCGCCGCGTTTATCCGGCTTGACCTGCTTTAAGATGTGCCCGTTGGTGTCGATGACCGTGATGCTGTCGTCCTTAGGCACAACAAAATGATCGGTCGGACAATAAGACGCACCGGACCAAGCAGATTGGCCGAGTTCGAACAGCTCGTTATAGCCGACTTGCAGATAAAAGCGGCCGGTGTTGGTTAACTCTGCCGCATCGGGGCGTTTGAGCATATCCATGCTGTCGGCACGCTCTTGCACCTTTAAGCACACGCGGAACCGGCTGTTGCTCCAAATTTGGTCATCGACAACGCCGCTCGGCTTTTGGGTCGCCAGAACAAGATGGACGCCAAGGCTGCGGCCGATGCGCGCGGCACTGATGAGCTGTGCCATAAATTCCGGCTGCTGCGTTTTCAGCTCCGCAAATTCGTCGGAAATGATGAACAGGTGCTGTAACGGCTCGGAGACCGCACCTTCCCGGTATAGCTTTTGGCATTTGTAAATATCGATGTTGCTGACACCGATCTGCTTGCTGACTTCGGCAAAAATCTTCTGCCGCCGTCTTAATTCGCTTTCAATGGAAACAAGAGAACGCTTGATGGCAGAGCCGTCCAAATTCGTGATGATACCGACCGTGTGCGGCAGATTCTCGAAGGATTTTGCCATGCCGCCGCCCTTGTAGTCGATCAAAATAAAGGCGACCTCGTGCGGATGATAGTTGACGGCAAGGGAGAGAATGTAGGTGATGATGAATTCGGACTTTCCGGAGCCGGTCATGCCGGCAATCAATCCATGCGGCCCATGGAATTTTTCATGTAAATCTAACAGGAACGGATCGCCGTTTGTATTTACGCCGACAGCCGCTTGCAGCGATTTTGTCGGATCGTTTTCCTTCCAACGGGTCAAAACGTTTAAGTGCTCCGTGTTGCCGACGCCGAACAAATCCATAAAGGTCAGCATATTCGGCAGCTTATAGCGGCTGCCGGCAATGTCAAGCTTGATGTTGGCAAGCACGGTGCTGAGGTCATACGGATCGTGCGTCAGGAAAATATCCGGCGTAAACACCGTGTATTTTCCGGATGTATCGTTTTTGTCGAACAGCTTTCCGTTTTCGTCGGCTTCAAATAACTCGGTAACCAACGAGCATTCCTTTGGCAGATTCCGCAGTGAGTCCGAAAAGGTGACAACGCTGATATGCAGATTTTGACTTTGGCCGAGAAGGATCTTTAACATTTCCGCCTTTTTGGATAAAGCGTTGCTCATGGAAAAGAGAATGTAATACGGCCGCTCGTTTTTTAAGTCGGTATCGTTTAACCGTGCCCGGTAATCGATGACTTTTTCGAAATAGGCGGAAACCTCTTTTAACTCATCGGCGTTGGTGGCGATAAAACGGAATTTATTGTCGTCGTTCCACACGTGCGGCAGCCACTTGACAAAACCAAACCGATTTCGGTCGGCTTCGTCAAACAGAAAAACAAATTTTACCTCATCGTAGCTGTATAAAGCGGCAAGCTGCAGGATGATGCCCTTGGCGAATTCGAAAATCCGGTCTTTGGGGCCGATGACACCGGAAATATAGTTGTCGAAAAGGGAGAGGGTGATGGGGATATCCGATAAGATGTGCTCACTTTTGCAAAGCGCAAACATTTCTTGCTGAAGCGTGTCGTCGTCGAGCGTGAAGCGTTGTTCCGGGCAGGAGATCTCGGCATCGAGCAGTCCGTTGCCGTGACCGATGCGGATTTTCAGAAAATCGTTCTGTCCGAGCTCTCTGTCCCAAAGATTGCGCTTTGTGCGTAAAATGCGCACTTCGCAGTTCTCAATGGCTTCGAAATTCTCGTTTAGGATATCTTTTTGCAGCAGGCAGGCATCGTTTATCTGCCCGGCCATTTCCGCCAAATAGGCGCGGTATTTGGTTTGCCGGAGGTTTTCTTTCTTTTTGCGCGCATTTTTTCCGTACATTCTGGTCACGGTCGGCATGAGAACGGTTCCGGCAAGCATACTGCCGCCCATGATCATAGAGGTGATGTTGGCGGAAGCGATGGCCGTGGACAGCGTGACAACCGACATCATGCCCATGGCGATGGAGGAACCCATGGCAAGAAACCAAGGCATCTCATCGGTGACCGGGCTGGCAGGCGGCGCATCGATTTGGAATTTTGCAGTTTCGATCTCCCGCTTGAAACGCGGCGAACGGTAGAAGAACGGCTTTTCCGCAAGCTCAAAAGCGTAATCGCTTTGCGGATCGGCCGGCAGGACGGGCTGTTTTACATACGGCATGAGCTTGCCGGAAACCGAAACGTTGCCGTCCGGATTGTTGATTGCTAACATGGATTGCCCGACAATGATCTTCAAACCCATCACAAAAATCAGATCACCGACTGACAACGCTTGCTGTGAAACGCGTCTGCCGTTGACAAACGTGCCGTTGGTGCTGCCGTTGTCCTGAATGAACCAAGAGCCGTTTCTGTAAGTGAGAACCAAATGGTTGGCGGATATAAACGGACAGGCAAAGCAAATGTCATTTTGCTCGGCACGGCCGATAAAGACGGAGCATTCGCCGGGCACTAAATATTTGGAGAAAGCCGCCCGATTGCGCGTGACCGGCTCGGCAAATACAATGACCTTTTCCAAATTGGTTTTGCACAGCGTGTAAATGCCCATTTCCGACAGTACGGCTTGGTTAACGGCGGTATGACCGGCATCGAAAAGCTTTACCTGACGGTTGGCGTGCAGCACCCAGGCGTTGTCGGTGCCTTCGATGGTCGCAAGCTTATTTTCGCCGGTATCGGTGGTTTCGTATAACCAGAATTGTCCCTTGATTTTTTCCGGCAACGAGAGACTGCGAAGGTGATTTTGGTTTATGACAGAAATGATCATAACGCGGTCCTTTCAGGTTGATGGGGAGACTTTCGGTGCAGGGCTGTTAATCCTGCCCCTGCCGGACATCCAAAAGTGCTGCTAAATCATCCAAAGCTTTTTCAGTATTATTCAAAAGTTCTTCGGAAACATCGATATCAAGAATGTTTAGATTGCCGTTGATGAAATAGTATGCTTTCACTTTCTGGTCGGAATTGTTTTCGATCTCAAAGGTAAAGAAAACCGGCAAGTCATCCCATTCACCGAGCAGCTGTTCGTCGTTAACCGTGTAGCCCATTTTCTTGCGGGTTATTTGCCACAAGTTTTGATTTTTCGGCGATAATCCGATGTTGTCTTTGTAGCCTGCGCTGTAATAAATCACATAGGAGTATTTGTTGCTATTGTTGGAAAGGGCGGCACCTTTTAAAAGATCCGGTTGCTCCTCCGGTATGCCAACAAGCGTGTACCGGACATTGCCGGTCAGCTGTCCGTTTTCATATTCGGTCTCTTGACGGACAACGCCCCAAAGGAGTTCCTCTTCTTCTTGCCAACCGTCGGTGGTTTTTTCGGCGGCTAAGACGTATTGAACTTCATCGGATTCCGGATCCAGAGTTACTTTTGTGCGCTTATATGTTTGTTGTTGTATGCCGTCTACATATTGGTGAGCTATTTCCTTATAGGTATCACGGTCGAAATCGTCGATAACCCATTCTACGTCGCCCATGGTACTTGCCGGTTCGGTATAGCCATTCGGTTTGCCATCCACATAAAGAATGTACGTCAAATCAATCGTTTGGGTAATGAGATCCTTTTTTAGATACATTTGCATGTCGTGACCATCGAATTCTTTTTTTGTTTTATCAGTTTTTATATTTCCGGTAGGCTGTCCATCAGCATCAATTTCTCTGGAAGTAATAGCATAAAACGGGTACTTTTTTTCATATTCGCCGGTAACCTCCACCCAATGCGTTTCGCCATTGGCCGAAGCCGATTGCTCCGGCTGTGTATCCACCGGCTGTGTATCCGGCTTGACAGCGGGTTGGGAATTGTTTTTCAGATACAGCACCGCGGTTGTGACACCGGCGGCAAGCACCACGGCTGCCAAAACGGCGGCAAGGGCGATGCCTTTTTTCCGCGGCCGCGGTTGGTCGACGCTTCCGCCAAGTGCAAGAGCCTCTAAAGCCTCACGCATCTGCGTGGCCGAAGAAAACCGCGCATCGGGATTTCCTTGGCAGGCTTGCAGAATGACTTGGGCGAACGCAGGATTGGCATTGACCGGCGGAAGCGGCATTTCGCCGCATAAACGCCGCTTGATGGTGTTTTCGCTGTCGTTGTAGCCGATGGGTGCCGGAGCCGGCGGCAGGAACGGAATCCGGCCGTTGTTCATGAGCTTATAAAGCACAATGCCGAGCGAAAAAATATCGGCACGCGCATCATAAACACTGTCGCGATAGACCTCGGGCGCCATGTAATCATACGTCCCTTTTTTGGATAGCTCACGACAGCTGGCTTCTAAGTGGCGTGCAACGCCGAAATCGCCTAATTTATAGTCGCCGTGCTCCGAAACAAAGATGTTGGAGGGCTTGATATCGCGGTGAATGATATTTTCTTTGGCACAAACCTCTAATGCCCGGCACATATCGATGCCTAAGCGAATGACGTCCGCTTCGGTCGGCGGATAGGTGGTATAGTAGGTATTTAAGGGCGTCAAAAGCTCCATGCGGATGAGAATGTCGCACCCGATGCCGTTGGCATGGTCGCGGATCTCGTGATCCTCGTAGCTTACAATGTTGGTGCAACCCTTTAACCGTTCCATCAGAATGAATTCTTTGGAAACCTCTTTGGCAACATCCTTGTAATAGTGCGTCATTTCCTCGTGGCTCATGGAGTCAAATCCCATGGTGTTGCCGCTGTTTTTGTACGGCACCGTGATGATTTTCATGGCAGACGTATAAACGCCGCTGATGTCGCTTTTCTCGATCTCAAAGCATTTGCCGAAGGAGCCTTCACCGATAAAACGTTTGATGTGCCAAGAGCCGAAAAACGGTTCAAGTGTCTGATAGTAAGTATAGTAGGTATCCATTCTGTCATCCTCGTCTGTATGTTTTTGATTTACCGTACATCTACCACCAAAGCCGTTACATTGTCTTTGGAGCCGTTTGCAAGGGCATAATCCACCAAACGACGGCAGGCGGTTTTGGCGGAACGGGTATTGTCGGAAAGGATCTCGTTCAAAACGAGCGTATCCGCACTGTCGGAAAGACCGTCACTGCATAAGAGAAAACGGTCGCCCGGCTGAAGGGAAAACGGCGCGCTTTTGTATGGCTCAATGACGAATTCTTCTTCAAAAATGCCGATATGCTGGGTCAGCGTGTGCCGGGAGCGGTCGGTTTTTGCCTGCTCGGGCGTGAGACAGCCCATGTTGACCATGCGTTGGGCGCTGGTGTGATCGACGGATAACTGACAAAGCTCCTTGTTCCGGCACAGATAGACGCGGCTGTCGCCAATGTTGTAAACAACGGCTGTGCGGCCGCTTATGCATATGAGCGCGGCGGTCGAACCGCTTTTTAAGTTGTCGTGCTCGCGGATGTAATCGCATACCAAGTTGTTGGCTTGTTCAAAATAGGGCAGAAAGTCTGTAATGTCATGACCTTGGAAATCCTCCAAAAGCCGTGCGCAAAGGTAAGAGGCAACATAGCCGTTGTGTTCGCCGCCCATCCCGTCGCAAACGGCATAAATGCCGTAATCCGCGGTGCGGTTCTCATGGCTTTCCTCGTCGGAACACGCCTGTTCCTTGTAGCTTCCGTTGAGATAATAGCTGTCCTCGTTTACCAAACGCGTATTGCCGGTGGCGGTTAAGGCCGCACTGTTTAATTCCATAGGGTCTCCTTGTTCCGCAGCCGAAAGAACCGATAACGGTCGTCGGCTGTTTGACTGTGCAAAAAATATGTCGTTAAATTGAGAATTTTACGAAAAAAGTTCAAATTTATTATAACATCGTCCGAAAGGTTTGTCAACCGTCAATCGACAAAAATTTCTTTCGGCGATCCGTTAACCGTTTTGTGGCGGAAACGTGCCGATTGGCAGCTTTTCCTGCAATTTTCCGAGATCGCTTGCGGCAAAAGCGGCAAAATCGTCCGTCATGGCGGCGGCACGGCCGGCGGCCTCGCCGCTGACGGCACAAACCGGGATCACGCGCGTGATATCCCACATCGCGTCGGTGACCGAAATGTTGCGCCCGGCGCAAATGAGATTTTTCACCTTTTTGCCGTACAGCGTCCCAAACGGCAGCTTGTAGACCGGGCCGCGCTTACGCCAATCGGAGAACATACCGACCGCGTCGGGAAATTCCTTGAACATTTCGGTATCATCCATGGTGTAAATGCCGTCGATGCGGCGCGTCATGCGGATCTGCGGAACGGTCGGCAGGGTGATCGGCACATAGGACGGATCTTTCTGCTTACTTTCCAGAATGCTTGCAAGCATTTGTTCATGCGCCGCCTGCGTCATTTCGGAAAGCTCGGCTCCGTCAAGACCGGTAAAGCGGCGTGCGATGAGCGGCTTTTGCTCGTTGCCGGTCTTTTGCTTGTCCGGAATGTCGGAAAAGCCGAGCATCCGAAGCTCCGGCGCGCCGTTTTTGATGAAATAATGCCAAGCGGCAAGTACATTGCCTTGCGAAAACGTTACGGTTCCGGCGTCGGCAAGCTTGCAGATATCCGCATCGCCCGTGCAGTCGACGACGCTTTTCGAAACGCCGACAGCATACCGGCCGGATTTGTTTTCCACAATCAGCGCATCGATTTTGCCGTCTGTCTTGTGAGCGGCACAAACGGTCGTGCCGTATAAAATCTTCACACCGCTTTTTAACAACAGCTTTTCGGCTTCAAGCGCAAACAAATGCGCATTGTAGCGCACTTCGAACCGCTGTCCCTCGGCTTTTTCCGCATCTGTGCCGCCGTCAAGCCACGCGGTCGGATAGTTTGCTTCCGCGCCGTGGCAGATCGAAAGCCGGAACAATTCCTCGGCAATGCCGAACGAAACCTGATGGCCGCGTCCGTCGCACAAGGGCAGATAGATGGTGACAAGACCCAAGGTGGCAAGGCCGCCGAGCAAGAATTCGCGTTCGATTAACAGCACGTCCGCACCTTCGCGTGCGGCGGCAAGCGCGGCGGCAATACCGGCGATACCGCCGCCGGCAACGATGACGGAATGGGTTTCGCGTACCGGTGTTTCAAGTTGTTCATGCAAAATCATAAAAAAGACTCCTTTACAATGGATATATACAAAGCCGCTTGACAGAGACAGGCAAAGCGGCTATAATGAAAGCGGAAAACTGTGTTGAAAGAGGGTGCTTACATGGCTGAAAAAGAGCGAAAGCTCGGACAATCCACGACCTATTTCCCGACGAAAGCCGGGTCGGAGCATTCGTTTCAAAACGGCGGCTATATCCATATCGAGCGAATTTTGGAGGGAACACAGCTTTTTCGGGTATGCGGCCGGGAAAAACGGGTGTCTGCCGGGGATATCATTGTCATTCAACCGTATGACGATGTCTATTCGTATGCCGAAGAAGACGGTGTGACACAAGGCTTTGTGTTTGATTCGCCGCAGTATTTTGACAAAATCGGCGTGCCGCCGTTGTTTCGGTTTGAGACGTTTGTCGGAAAAGATGAAATGCTTGTGCGTTTGTGCGAAGCGGTGCAAGAGGAGTATGTCCATCAAAGCTCGTTTCATGAGACGGCACTCGGCGCACTGACCTCGCTGCTTGTGATCCGGCTGTACCGTTTTTACGGCGAAAAGGGAGTCGATTTGGCGGAAACGGCACACATGGCGCAAACGCGGAATTTCGGCAAACAGAAGGTTGTGCGCGAAGCGCTCGGGTATATTAACGAGAATTGTCAAAACGGCATCAGTTCGCGGGATATTGCCGCGTATGTCAATGTCAGTTTATCGTATTTGTGCCGTTGCTTTTCGGAGGTTTGCGGCGAAACGGTGCTTGACTATTCGGACAGGATCCGCTGTCGCAAGGCGCATGAGGATCTGACACTTGGGACGTTATCGGTCGGTGAAATCGCGGCAAAATATCATTTTTCGAGTTTATCGTATTTCAACCGGCGGTATCGGAAGTTTTATGGGACGAATCCGGCGACGACGTTAGCTGACGCCAAAGCGCGGCATCGCCAGTGAAGCGTGGCGCGGTGGCGCGCTTTTTCGAGGTTTGGAAAACCTCGAAATCATTTGCACGCGAAACGTCCTGCCCGGCAGGGCGAACTTTCCGAAGGAAAGTTGCAAAGTTTTTTGCCCTACTTTTTGTACTTTACAAAAAGTAGGAAAAAGTTGCTCGGACGTGCAAAAAGTTGCCGGTGGCAAGTTTTTGTGCGTCGGAGACCGCC
>URCT01000019.1 GCA_900546385.1 uncultured Eubacteriales bacterium
CCCATGTGGGCGGAGCGCGTCCGTGACGGCGGTGCTAGAGGCGCGCCCCGTTGGCGGTGCGCTGGCCGATGACGCCTGCGGCGGTTCGGGATGCGCTTGCCGTGTACACCGATTATCGTTCGATTGGCACTTGGGCTCAAGAAGAGGCGGCTTTTTGCGTGGCAAGCGGTATATATGCGCCGCAGACGGCTGCATTTGAGCCGGCGTGTGCGTTTTCACGTGCTGAAATGGCCGCATCTCTGTTTTCTTTATTAAATTTTGCCAATCTTTTATAGTTTTGAAGGGTTAACATAGCGGAGAACTTACATGAAAAACAAAAAGAGTTTCTATCTGTATTTGACGGCGGCTGTCGTTCTGATTGCTTTAATCGCAGCGGTGTTTTTGATCGACCGTTCGGAGCAATCGGTGCGTTCGGACCGTTCCGAAAACTTGGCGGAGCAGCCTATGGGTGAACCGAAAACCGAGACCGTGCGTCCGGAAGAAAACACCGCGCAAGAAAGCGGAGCGGAAGCGGAAAACAACGCCGAAGCAGACGACGTTTCGGCGAATTTGCCGGAAGCCGAGCCGCTGTCCGAACCGTCGGGCGAATCGGACGTTTCTCGTGAAGAAGCGGCAAAGCCGGAAAAATCGGACAAGTCGGACAAGTCGGACAAGTCGGACAAACCGGAAGTATCCGGATTGCCGGAAGTTAAGCCGTCGGCGGACGTTCCGGAAACGCCGCCTGTGTCCGAAAACACCTCCGGCGTACCCGGCGCGGAATCTGCGCCGGACGAGACGCCGAATGTGTCCGCAGAGACGCTTTCCGGCGCAGGCGTAGTGCCGGGTGTGCCGGAGGAGGTATTACACGCAACTTTCAGCGTGACGTGTGCCGTTTTAGTGGGAAATACCGCCTTGGATCCCGAAAAAGCCGCACTTGTTCCGGATGACGGCGTGATTTTCCCGGCTGCATCGGTCGAATTCTATCCCGGTGAAAGCGTATTCAATCTTTTGTCACGCGAAATGCGCAAAAACGGCATTCATATGGAATTCAAATCGTCCGCCGCCTATCGCACCTCGTATATCGAGGGCATCGGCAATCTGTATGAGTTCGATGCCGGAGAATTGTCCGGTTGGATGTACCGCGTCAACGGCACTTTCCCGAACAAAGGCTGTTCGTCGTATCTGCTTTCGGACGGCGATACGGTGGAATGGGTCTATACCTGCGATCTCGGCAAGGATGTGGGAGCGGAGCAAACCGCGGCGGAGGCACAGAAAAACGATGACTGAGTTTGCAAGGCTTCATCCGCTCGTCTGCTTTCTATATCTGCTTGCGGCAAGTATATTTGCCGTCACGCTGACGCACCCGGTTTGTGTGGCGTTGTCGTTTGCGGGAGCAGCCGGTTATTTGGTGCTTGTGGAAAAGAAAAACGGCGTGCGCTTTTTGCTTCGTGCTGTTTTGCCGCTGTATGTGCTTGCCGCGGCTGTCAATCCGTTATTCAGCCATGCCGGTGTGACCGTGCTTGCCTATTTTCCGAGCGGCAATCCCTTAACGCTCGAATCCATCCTGTATGGGCTTGACGCCGCCGGAATTTTGGCCTCGATGGTATGCCTTTGTGCCTGTATCGGAAAAATCATGACCGAGGAAAAATGGATCTGCGTTCTCGGACATACCTTCCCGTCGCTTGCCTTGGTGCTTGCCATGGCCTTTCGTCTGGTGCCGCGCTTGACCAAACAGGCAAAGGACCTGTATTTTACGCAGAGCTTACTCGAAAACCGTGACAAAAAAGTCCCTTTTCGGCAGCTTCGCTTAGCCGGCCGCGTGATGGGAATCTTAGTGACCAAAACCTTTGAAAACGCCGCAGACACCGCTGTCAGCATGAAAGCGCGCGGCTATGGGACGGGCGCGCGAAGTGCTTTTTCGGTGCACCGCTTCGGCAAACGGGATGCGGCGGTGTTGCTTGCTGCGTGTATGCTTGCCGCTTGTGTGCTTGTCCGTTTGCAGGAGCTTTCGTTTCGCTTTTACCCGAGCGTGAAAGGCGAACCTTTGACGCTGCACACGGCACTTACCTTTGCGGCCTATGGGCTTTTCTGCCTGCTGCCGGTATTGTATGAAGGAACGGAGGTGTTCCGGTGGAACTTGTACGTGTCGAAAATCTGACCTTTACCTATCCGGAAGCCGCCGGTGCTGCATTGACCGCAGTCAATCTTTCGCTTGCTCCCGGCGAATTCGTCACGCTCTGCGGCAAAAGCGGCAGCGGCAAATCCACTCTGTTACGGCTCTTAAAACCGTCGGTTTCGCCGGTCGGCCGTCTTTCCGGCGTGCGCTTATTTGAAGGAAAGCCGCTCGAGACTGTACCCGTTCGTGCCGAAGCGCAGAAAATCGGCTTTATCGGGCAGAATCCGTCCGATTGTGTGGTGACCGATACCGTTTGGCACGAGCTTGCCTTTGGCCTTGAAAGCCTTGGAGAGCCGACCGAAAAGATCCGCGCACGTGTGGCGGAGATCGCGTCGTATTTCGGCATTGCCGATTGGTTCCGCAAATCGACGAATACGCTTTCGGGCGGCGAGGAACAGCTTTTGTGCCTTGCGTCGGTCATGGTCATGCAGCCGACGCTGTTATTGCTGGACGAACCGACCGCCAAGCTTGATCCGATTGCCGCGCACCGTTTTTTGCAGAGCCTTTCGCGCGTCTGCCGCGAGCTTGGCACAACGGTGCTTTTGAGCGAACATCGGTTGGAGGAGGCTCTTCCGCTGTCCGACCGTGTGCTTGTCATGGAAAACGGCCGTATTTTGGCCGACGGTTCGCCGCGAACGGTTGCCGAAACGCTGTGCCGTCAGCATAACGAAATGTTTGCCGCCTTGCCGACACCGGCACGCGCAGCCATGCTTGTCGGCGATACAGCGGACGCTTGTCCGCTCACCGTGCGCGAAGGGCGGCTTTGGCTGAAAAAGCAGCCGCTTGTCCGTAAAGCCGTGCCGGAGCAGTCGCTCCCGGAAGTGAAAAAAACGGTCTTGCAGGCGAAAAATCTGTATTTTCGCTATCAAAAAGATGCGCCGGACGTGCTGCACGATTTTTCGGTTTCTCTGCACGAAGGCGAGTTGTATGCGCTTTTGGGTGCAAACGGTGTCGGCAAAAGCACGGCACTTTCCGTGCTTTGCGGCCAAAACAAGCCGTTCCACGGGACGCTCCGGCTGTCTGACGGCAAAAAAGCGGCCATCCTGCCGCAAGAGCCGACCGATTTGTTTTTCGGCAAAAGCGTCCGCGAGGATTTACGAGCCGTGTGTGATAAAAAAGACCCGGAAAGCGGCAAACGCTATGACGAGCTTGTGCGCTTTTTCGGTTTGGAAACGCTTCTTGAGCGTCATCCGTATGATCTGTCGGGCGGTGAACGGCAAAAGGCGGCGCTTGCAAAGCTCCTGTTGTCGGGCGCGGACGTACTTCTGTTAGACGAGCCGACCAAAGGGCTTGACGCGCCGTTCAAAAAAACGCTTGCGGCATTGTTCGAAGCCTTAAAACAGCGCGGCGTCAGCATTCTCATGGTGTCGCACGACATCGAATTCTGCGCCGAAGCCGCCGACCGCTGCGGCCTGTTTTTCGACGGCAGCATTGTCAGCGAGAACACGGCACATCGTTTTTTTGCGGACAATCAAACGTATACCACCGCCGCGCACCGGATGAGCGAAACGCTTGTGGAAAATGCCGTCACCGAGTCCGACCTTTTGTGTGCGCTTGGCAAAACGGCTTTGCGGTCGAACCCGGATGGCGATTTTACTTCCGAAGAAACGCCGGAATCATCGCCGAAAACGAACGAAACAGCGGACGAGCCGCAAACCAAAGCGGCTTTGCCGATGTCGGAAAAGTCTGCCGCTCATTCGCTGACGGCAGCGTTTTTGTGGCTGGTGCTTGCCGTGCCGCTCACGGTTTTGTGCGGTATTTATCTGTTTGACGACCGCAAATATCTGTTTATCAGTCTTTTGATCATGGCGGAGACGGCACTTCCGTTTTTTGCCCTTTTTGAAAAGCGAAAGCCGAAGGTGACCGAGCTTGTGGTGCTGGCCGCGCTGTGTGCCGTCGGTGTCGGCGGACGCGTGGCCTTGGTTCATGTGCCGCAGTTCAAGCCGGTGGCGGCACTTGTCATTGTGAGCGGCGTGTGCTTTGGCGGCGAATACGGCTTTTTGGTCGGTTCGCTTGTGGCGTTTTTGTCCAACTTTTTCTTCGGGCAAGGGCCGTGGACGCCGTGGCAGATGTTTGCCTTCGGGCTTATCGGGCTTTTGGCCGGCGTGTTTTATTATCCGCCGAAGAAAGTGCGCGGTGCTTTTTATCGGCTTCGGCTGTGCGTTTTCGGCTTTTTGACGGTTTTGGTGCTATATGGGTTATTACTCGACACGGCGACGGTTCTCATGGCAGAACCGTATCCGACGCTTGCGGCGTTTCTTACCGCGTTTGCCGCCGGATTTCCGCTCAATCTTGTTCATGCGCTTTCCACCGTGTTTTTCTTGTTCTTCTTCGGAAAGCCGCTCATGGAAACGTTGGAACGGGTGAAAACCAAATATGGGCTTCGATAACGCGTCTTAAACGATTCTTAAGAGTTTGCTTGCTTGTATCTTAAGGGAAAAACGACTATAATGAAACCAGAAAAACGGCGAGGTGCCGGAAAGGATACATAAATGTATAATATTTTGGTATGTGACGACGAGAAAGACATTGTTTCGGCACTCGAAATCTATTTGACCTCCGAGGGATACCGCGTTTTCACGGCCGCCAACGGCAAAGAAGCGTTAAACGTCATTCGGAAAGAGGACGTCCATTTGGTGCTTCTTGACGTGATGATGCCCGAGATGGACGGCATCACTGCGATGGTGGAAATCCGAAAGCTTACCAACATTCCCGTGATTCTGCTAACCGCCAAAAGCGAGGATAACGATAAAATACTCGGCCTCAACATCGGCGCAGACGACTATATCACAAAGCCGTTCAACCCGATCGAAGTCATGGCGCGCGTCAAATCGCAGCTGCGGCGCTATATGAGCCTTGGCGGCGGCTCGGTCAAGCCGTCGGTGCTCACGGTCGGCGGCATTGAACTAGACGACAACGCCAAAATCGTGACGGTGGACGGCGATCCGGTAGGCTTAACGCCGACCGAATACGACATATTAAAGCTGTTTATGGAAAACACCGACACCGTTTTTTCGCCGAAGGATATCTACCGTCGGGTGTGGAACGATTCGCCGGTCGGCGCGGAGGGAACGGTGGCCGTACATATCCGCCATCTGCGTGAAAAAATCGAAATCACGCCGGCCGAGCCGCGCTATATCAAGGTCGTTTGGGGCAAAGGCTACAAGATGACCGGCGGCCCGGAAAACGTGCGGTAACAAGCGGCTGTTTGCCGCGAAAGGAGCGATGCGCATGAAAAAGAGGATTTACACAACGCCGGTCAAGGTTGCGGCCATGTTTTTGCTTGTCTTAATGACGATCTTTGTGCTTTTGGAAATCGTGGCACTTGTCGTTTTGTCCGAAAACAACGCGTTTTTTGACAACGGCGTCAATCTGCGCCGCATTGCCTATGAAAGTGCCGCGCAAGAAGCTTTTGACGAGGTGATGGATCGCTACATTTCGCCGCGGCTTGACGGCTACAACGACTCCTTTGACTATATCGCCGAGCGGTATTCGCCGGAAAACAGCAATCTTTTTTTCGAGATCACCGACGACGGCGGCAACCTTTTGTACCGGAACTACAGCGAACCGCATTACCGCTACAAAGAGGTCATCGGCAAGCGGATCGTATTTGTGTCGGAAAGCGTCTATAACGGCGGCAGCTATTGGAACGACAACACAAACGCCATGGACAGCACACTGTTGGAGGAGACGGCGAACAGAGCTGCTTTGCCGACAGACGGCCGCTTCGAAAACGGCATTGCTCTTTCTGTCGTTCCTGCTGAAAAAGTGCCAACCGATTTTGTGACCGAAAATACGGATACGGAAAGCATTGTCGAAGCACCACCCGGGCGTGAGGTAACGCTGACCTTTACGGCTGCGGTTCGCACGACGTTAACGGCAAAAGATCCGATCTATTATATGCTTGGCCTTGCCGATTTTATCGTTGTGCATCGGGTGGAAATTGCCGTCACGTGCGTCATTGGCTTGATTTTGGCAATCATCTTGTTCATATTTCTGCTTTGCAGTGCCGGACATCATCGGAACGCTGACGGAAAGGATGAGATCGCGCCGGAAATCTTGGATACCATACCGCTTGACCTGTATGCCGTGTTTGTGTTCTGGGTAAGCCTTGCGTTCGCGTATGTGGCGGTGGAAGCGCTGCTCATCAATCTGTTCAGCCTGTTATTGCGCCTTTCGACGGCGCTTGTGTGTGTGATTTGCGTGGAGCTGTTGGTGCTGTCGCTCATTTTGACCTTTGCGACACGCGTCAAATGCGGTAAATGGTGGCGCACGACACTTATTTATAAGATTTTTGCGTTGATTTTCCGCATTTTCCGCTGGTTTTTCCGCAAACTGCGTTTGATGCTGCTCGAAATCCCGGCTCTGTGGCGCTATGCGGTGCTGTTTGCCGCGGTGTCGCTTGTCGAGCTAATCGTGCTTTTGTTCACCGAACGCGGCACGGTGCTGCTATGGTGGTTTGCCGAAAAAATCGTTGTGGCGTTGGTCGGCTTCTTTGTCTTAAGTGACTGGAAAAAGCTTGTGCGGGGCGCAAAGGAAATTGCGGACGGCAACACCGGCTATCGCATCGATACACGGAATATGTACGGCGATTTCAAAGCGCACGCATCCTGTCTAAACCATATCAACGACGGTGTGCAGAAAGCCGTCAACGACCGCATGAAGAGCGAGCGGCTGAAAACCGAGCTTATCACCAACGTATCGCACGATCTGAAAACGCCGCTTACTTCGATCGTCAATTATGTGGATCTGATGAAAAAAGAGGACATTCAGCCGGAGAAAGCGAAAGAATATTTAGCCGTGCTTGACCGCCAATCCAAACGGCTGCAAAAGCTGACCATCGATTTGGTGGAGGCCTCCAAGGCTTCGACCGGAAATATCGCGGTCAATGCCGAAAAAACCGATGTTTCCGTTTTCCTGTCCCAGCTTTCGGGCGAATATGAGGAAAAGTTAGCCGCCAAGGGCTTGCAGTTGGTCGTGACCTCTCCGGAAGAAAATGTGTATATTTATGCCGACGGACGCTTGTTGTGGCGCGTGTTCGACAACTTAATGAACAACATCTGCAAGTATGCCCAAGAAAACACGCGTGTGTATATTTCGGCCTCGGTGCAAGACGAAAAAGTGATGATTTCCTTCAAAAACATTTCGCGGTATCCGTTAAACATTTCCAGCGAAGATCTTATGGAACGCTTTGTGCGCGGAGACGCATCGCGCAACACCGAAGGCAGCGGCCTGGGGCTTTCGATTGCCAGAAGCCTTGTCGATTTGCAGAAAGGCAAATTCGAGCTTGTGGTGGACGGCGATTTGTTCAAGGCGATTGTCACGTTCGACCGCTATTACGATGACGCTTCGCCCGAAACGGCGGAAAACAGTGAAAACGCATAAATGAGCCGGCCTCCCTCTCGTCGATTGCCGCACGAGAGGGAGGTTTTTATACTCGAAAAAACGTTTTTCCGGAAGATATTTCATAAATTCAAGAAGATAGAGCCTTTTATTTTATCCGAAAATCGTATATGATAAGAATACTCTATAAAAACGGAAACGAGGAAATCGCCATGTATAAGGTCTATATTCCCGTGATGAATCATAAGCTGTCGGAAAAAAGCAAGAAAGCGTTGGTGTCGGAAATCAAGCGTTCCGAAGCGACGGCGGTGTTTTTGACGTTTTCGCGTGTTTTGCGCAGCGAAGAGGTGCTGCAAACGGAACTTGCCATCTTCTGCGAAAACAAAGCGTATTTAGAAGAAAACGGCATAACGGTTTATGCATGGCTTGCGCCGAGCATCGGCTATGGCGGAACGAGTGCGCCGTATGTCACCGACAACGACGCACCCGAGGTCTACACGCGCATTCGCTTTACCGACGGCGGCGAGGTGTTTGCCTACTGCCCGACCGATGAAAATTTCCGCGCGGATTTTATCCATACCTTAAAGGCACTTTGTTCGACCGGCGTCAAGCAGATCCTGTTTGAGGACGATTTCACGCTTTCGGGCGGCAAACGCGTCGGTGCTTTGGGCTGCTGCTGCAAAAATCATCGGCGGCTGCTAAATGAGCGCTTGGGCGAGGAATTCACCGATGCCACGATTGCGGAACACGTCGTGACCGGTAAACCAAACCGCTTTCGCAATGTGTGGCTCGACGTGATGGGCGAAACCCTAAACAGCTTTTGCGCCGAAATCGAACGGGAGATACACAAAGACTATCCGGCAGTTCGCTTAGGACTTTCGGCCAACAGCTCATCGTTTTTCTGCGAGGGCATTTCCGCGGCCGACCTTGCCAAAACGATTGCCGGCAAGAACCGCCCGTTTATGCGGCTTACCGGTGCGCCGTATTGGCAGAATGCCATGAGCTTAAACGCCAACGTAGAGGCAATCCGGCTGCAAAATACGTTCTGCGGCGGCGAGATCGACTGCATGACCGAGGGCGACACCTATCCGCGGCCGCGTGTGTTTGTTTCGGCTTCGAAATTGGAGGCCTATGACATGGCCTTGCGCGCCTCCGGCGAGACCGATTCGATTTTGAAATATATGATCGATTATACCTCGGATGCCGATTATGAGACCGGCTATATCGACCGCCATGTCCGCAACAAGGCACTGTATGCCGAAATCGAACGCCGCTTTTCGGACAAGAGCAAAAAGGCGTGCGGCATCAACGTGTTTGAAGCATTAAATCTGTTCCGTGACGCAGAAATCGACGACCTCGGCGATTTTTGTCACCGCGGCGAGCGCGGCTATCTGCCGACCATGAGCGAGTGGTTCTTATCCGATAACTTTGTGCCGACCTGCTACGGGCGAACTGACACGGTGAACCTTGCTTTCGGCGAAAACGTGACGCGCCTAAGCGATGCGCAGATGAAAAACGGCGTGATTACCGATGCGCTCGGCGCAAGACTGCTCATGGAACAAGGCATTGATGTCGGCATCGAACATATGGAAAAAATGCTGCGCCGGCCGACTGTCATGCAGGGCAGTTATGAATACAGTGTGCGCACCGGGACGCTGGTTTCGGCGACCTTGGAGCATGAGGGCGTGTTTTACGACATGACCTTGAAAAGCGGCGCCCAAA
Source organism: uncultured Eubacteriales bacterium (assembly GCA_900546385.1). Lineage (GTDB taxonomy): Bacteria > Bacillota > Clostridia > Oscillospirales > CAG-382 > UMGS882. The sequence continues at coordinate 9,221 of URCT01000019.1, forward strand.
TCGACTCGTGGTTTGTCGATCCGCCGGCCGGATTTGATCTTTCCGCACCCGATTTTTTGGAAAAGACCGAGAAGCTTATCGCGTGCTGTTACTACGAAAACGCCGACGGGCAGAAATTCCTTGTCTATTCGTTTGTGCCAAACAGCGTGTATGTCACGACCGGCTGGGGCAACGGCGTGTTCAAAAGCTATCTGCGGCAGGAGCAGTTGGCGCATTTTTACGAGAAAATGCACGGTGAGCCGCTGCCGGTCATGTGTTACAAAAATCCCGGCGTGTATCTTTTGGCCAAAAAGAGCGGCGACGGAAACGAGATGGATGTGCTGCTTGTCAATATGTCCGAGGACAGTGTGCTTGAGCCGAAAATCCGTTTGGATAAGGCTTACCGCGCGGTCGATATCTACGAAAATAGCGGTGTGTTAAGGGACGATACGCTTTACTTGGAGGAGGATATTCCGCCGTATGCCGCACGGATCTTCACGGTAAAAGCGTAAGAAACCACTTGAAATTAAACGAATCCGACGATATGTCAAAAAAGCTGTCTGCTTGCCGCAGGCAGCTTTTTTGCGTGACTGCGCACAGCCGCTTGATTGCACTTATACCGCAAAAGGCTCCGGAAAAAAGCAATCCTGTTATAACACAGCAAAGAATTTTTATGGTATTCTGTATGCAGAAAACAAATGGTAATTCCAAAACGCGGCTCGTAAGAAAAACACATTTCTTCACAAATTGTGCCGCAGCGGATGTATCCATACACAAACAAAGGAGTGTTATTTATGCGTTTTAAGAAGGGAATTTTTATCAATTGTCCGAATGCCTATGAATCGCCGAAGACGCTGATTGCCGCGATGGAACGCGCAAAAAATCTCGGTGCGGACGGCGTTCAGCTGTCCGATATGACCACGTTGGACAAAGCCTATGCCGGTTTCCGAAAGGAAATCCGCACGGCGGCGGATTCGATGGGGCTTGAAATTTGCGCCGTCTGCGGCGATATCGGCGTGAAATTTCACGATATCGAACGCCGCGAAGGGCTGTACGAGACCATGAAGCATATGTATGACATTGCGCTTTCGCTCGGAACGAAAATCGTGACGACGCACATCGGCGTTGTTCCGGCAGAGCGCACGCATCCGCGTTATGGAGTTATGCTCGAAACGTTCGGTACGATTGCTGAAATCGCCGCACCGCTTGGTGCGTATTTAGCAAACGAGACCGGTCCGGAGGAAGCACCGGTGCTCAAAGCGTTTTTGGATGACGTGGCTTCTCCGGCGGCGGCTGTTAACTTCGACCCGGCCAATATTGTGATGTCCACCGGCGAAAAAGCCGAGGAAGCGGCAAAAATCTTAGGCAGCTATATCGTACATACGCATGCCAAAGACGGCGTTTTGCTAAAGAAGGCGAACCTCGAGGTCATGTACGGCGTTTGCCGCGATCCTTCTTTCCGCGAATCCGATTATTGCAAAGAGGTTCTCATCGGCGAGGGCGATGTCCACTGGACGGCGTATTTGAATACATTGGAAGCCATGGGCTACAACGGTTATCTGACCATCGAGCGCGAAGGCAGTGCGACGCAAGAAGAGGATTTTGCCGTCGAAATGCGCACGCTTGAACAGTTGATCTGAACTTAACGGCATATACACCTGACTGCGCGGCAGATAGTCTCTTCTGCCTGCCTGTAAAAAACAAATTCTATTCAGAGAGGAAAAAGAACCATGGAAAAACTGAAAATTGCCATTATCGGCGTCGGCGGCATATCCGGCGCACACATTGACGCGTATCAGCGCAATCCCCATGTGGAGCTGTATGCTTTTTGCGATATCAACAAGGAACGTCTTGAACAAAAGGGTGCCATGTACGGCATTACCCGTCTGTACACCGATGAAGACGAAATGCTTGCCGCATTGCCGGAAATCGACGCCGTGAGCGTTTGCGTGTGGAACTGCAATCACGCATCCTGCGCCATCAAGGCACTGGATGCCGGAAAACACGTGCTCTGCGAAAAGCCGATTGCCAAAACGGTGGAGGAGGCCGAGCAGATGCTTGCCGCCGCCAAACGCAACAACCGCCTTCTCATGGTCGGCTTTTGCTGCCGCTTCGGCAAGGACGCGGAAATCATCCGCAACTACCAAGAAAAGGACTTTTTCGGCGATATTTATTATGCCAAAGCCTCGCAGTTGCGCCGCAACGGCAATCCGGGCGGCTGGTTCTGCAATAAGTCCATGTCCGGCGGCGGCCCGCTCATCGACCTCGGCGTCCATATTCTCGACATCACGCGGTACTTAATGGGCAATCCCAAACCGGTTTCGGTTTTCGGTGCGACCTTTAACAAAATCGGCAACCGCAAAGGCGTGCGCAAATCCGAGGACGCGTATATCTGCTCCGATACGGACGAAATCTGCGATGTAGAGGATTTGGCAACAGCGATGGTTCGCTATGAAAACGGCGCGGTTTTGGTGTTAGACACCTCCTATGCGCTCAATATGAAGGAAGATTTCTATTCCATCCAGCTTTTCGGAAGCAAAGGCGGCGTTCGTGCCTGCCCGGATTTTGAAATGTATACCGACGATAACGGCTACATGGTGAACATGACGCCGGCCGGAATCCGCATCGATGAATCGGGACTGTTTGTCCGCGAAATCGCACATTTCGTCGATTGCATTCAAAACGGCACGCCGTGCATTTCGCCTGCCGAGGACGGCTTGGATATCTTACGGATTTTAACGGCTGTTTACCGCTCGGCGGAAACCGGTCATGAGGTGCTTTTATAAGTGAACGAGCAAACGTGCAAACGGCGCATCGGCGTGGATATCGGCGGCACCAACATCAAAGGCGTTCTGTTGGAAGACCGCAAAATACTCGGAAGAGTGAGCTGTCCGACACCGTCAGGTATACCCGGTAGGACGGCGAAAGCGGTCTGTGAGTTGGCAGAGCGTCTTTCGGGAACGGATACAAGGCTGCCTATCGGCATTGCCTGCGCCGGAGAAATTGACGAAAACGGCGTGATCACCGCGGAAAATCTCGGCTGGGACAAGGTGGATTTCGTGTCCGAACTGCGAAAAGCCGGTCTTTCGGATTTTGCCTTGTATCAGGACGCCTATGCGGCCTCCGAGGCCGAATATCGTGCCGGAGCGTTGCGGGATATGCCGAATGCGGTGTATCTCTGCATCGGCACAGGCATCGGCGGCAATGTGTTTATGGGCGGCCGGTCGCTGCGGAAGCTTTCGAAAAACTCTTGCGAACTGGGACATATGAGCATTCATGCCGACGGTCGCCGCTGCAGCTGCGGCAACAAGGGCTGCTTTGAAGAATACGCTTCTGCCGGCGCACTTTCGCGCATGAGCGGCAGCCGGTATTCTGCCGCCGAGATCGTCCGGATGGCGCAAGAGGGCGACGCGGCAATGCTTTCGCTTTGGGAGAGCTATTTAGGTGAGCTTGCAGTCGGCGTTATGAACTGCCTAATTCTTTACGCACCGTCGGCTGTTTGTATCGGTGGCGGCATGAGCCTTTCGGGTGAGTTCTTATTAGCGGGATTACGCCGAAAGTTAGAGCAGTTTCCGTATTTCAACAACTGCTTTTCGGCGGTGCGGCTGCTCACGGCCGCCTTCGCCGGAGAGGCAGGGGCTGTCGGCGCGGCACTGTTAACCGAAGATGAAGGCTGATAAAAAAACGAGGAGAAGCTATGTTAAAACAAAAAATTGAAAACGGTGAAAAAACCATCGGTATGTATGTGCAGCTGGCGGACAGCAGCATTTCGAAAATCGTCGGTCTTGCCGGATATGACTTTATTTGGGTGGACAACGAGCACAGCTATATGTCGAGCGAAACGCTGTTAAATCATATTTTTGCCCTGCGCTCGGTTGGTGCGGAAATCGTGGTGCGTGTACCGCAGAACGACTTAACACATTTGAAGCACGTTTTGGAAATGGGCGTGGACGGCATCATTCTTCCGATGGTAAGAAGTGCCGAAGAGGCAAACGAGATGATCGCCGCCACTCTTTATCCGCCGCTCGGCACGCGCGGCTTCGGCCCGATGAACGCCATCGACTACGGCTTTATGCCCGCGGCGGCCTATGCCGAAAAGAGCAATCGGGACTTGTGCCGCTTTATCCAAATCGAACATAAGGATGCGGTGGATCACTTAGCGGAAATCATCCGCAATCCCTATATTGACGGCTATATCATCGGCCCGAACGACTTGTCCGGCTCGTATGGGATGCTCGGCGATGTCTTTTCGAAACCGATGACAGACATCATACGCGGCGTGGTGGATTATCTCCATCAAAACGGCAAATATGTCGGTATTGCCGCCGGCGGCTGTACGGAGGATGTGCTTGCACATTGGAGCAGCTTTGACGTGGATCTGCTAACGGGCGGCGCGGATTTTGATTTTCTGCGCGAGATGGCAATTAAAAACCGTGCCTTGTTGGAAAAAATCCATAAAACGAAGCGTTAAACAACCAAAAACGAATCCGAAAGGGGATATAAGCATGGCTTGGAAAGAAATCAAGCACGACTCTTATACCGTGGAACTGGAAGAACCGACCTTATACGTCGATAACAAAGCAAGACACCGCAGCGGCCATATGGGACACGCTTTAGCGGAATTTGCACCCGGCTGTATCATCGATTTCAACTCGAATTGCTCGGCTGAACATTGGACCGGACATTCACCGTACGGTTGGATGGAATACCGTATTTCAACCGATGCAGGCAAGACGTTTTGGCCGGCGATTGACCTGCCGTATTCCAAAAAAGCGTTTTTAGATGGTCTTTTTTCGGTTTCCGTGGAAAAAGCGGTGGTGTGTGCCGATGGCTCCATTGTTGCTTTTGGTGTTCGGAATATAGGGACAATGATGGGCGGCTTGGCTGAGCCGTGGAGCACGCCAACGGCGGTACGCAGTGAAGATCAGGGCAAAACCTGGTCGGAACCGTTCGAATATGCTCCGTATGAGGGGAGAACCTATGACGCGTTTGTCTATAACGGCACGATCTATACGCTTCACTTTTGCAATCCGGACTTTTTAGGCAAGAAGCCGGAGCATATGTACCGCGTTTATAAAAGCGACGACTGCGGAAAGACGTTCTCGGAGCTCAGCGTCATTCCGTTTGATACGGAAAGACGCGGCTATGGCGCACTTTTGGCGGATGACGACGGCTCTTTCCACGCCTTTGCCTACAACGAAGCGAACGAATGCGAGATGGATCATGCCGTCAGCCGTGATTTCGGAGAGACCTGGACGGTGCTGGAGCCCTGCCATTTGGCAAAGGGCATCCGGAATCCGCAGATCGCAAAGCTGGACGGCGTGTATCTGCTTCACGGTCGTTCGGGCGGCGAAAAAGGCTTTGTGCTGTACAGCGGCGAAAGCTTGGACGCATGGGATGAAGGCTTGATGGTGGTTGAAAACCTTCGTGCGCCGGCCTATTATTCCAATAATTTGAATCTGCGCGACGAAAAGGGCAATTTCTTGCTTGTGCAGTATTCCGATTCGTATGATGAGCAGGAGAAAGCACGCGTCAATGTCATGCATATGAATGTGAGAATCAAACGATAACAAAATCCGTTTTTGATAATGCGCAAAAGAACCGTAAACGATGGCTTTACGGTTCTTTTTGCATTTTTGCGGATTGTCTGATTTTATCAAAAATGCGGCGTGTGACATTTCATTCATTTGGTTATAATTTTCTGACAAAGTATCCGATTTTATATAAAAATAAGCCTTTTTTGAGTTGTCCCCCTAAATTTGGTATGATATAATGATGATGAAGATAGCGCCTGTGCGGAAAAATGCGGCATTTTTGACAAGATCTGTGTCGGCGCTTGTCAGCTATGCGTTCACGTTTTGGTGGACACTCTCTCCTTTTTGCCGAAGTCCGAGCGTGCGAATCGGACTTCGTGCGGAGAAAGAAAACCGTTAGAGCTGAAATATATATAATAAAAGGAGTTGTTTGTATGAAAAAAGCAGTATTTTCCCTTCTTGCCGCGGCGCTTTTGTGCAGTGCCGTCCCGGCGCACGCCTTTGTGCCGGAATCTGTGGAAACCGTTTCGGAGAAGTCGTTTTCTTATGAAAGTGATACGCGTCTGCACGCCGAAATCCTGCCCGGCAGGAATTTGCTTACCGGCACCGACAAGGCCGTGACGTTTGACACCTCTGCCGATCTTGATTTGTTTACAGTCACCTCCAACTTCCCCGAAAAAATCATCGAAACCGGTTGGCAGGAGAGCAACCAAAGCTTGCGCCTTGGCTTTCCGGAAGCGCGTGACGTTATCAGCGCGGGACATCATCAGGCAATCTTAACGGCTGACCTTGGCGTGACGCTCGACCGTCCGGCGTATTTTACGGTATCGACCGAAGGATTGTATGCGATCTGTGAGTTTGGCGGCGCTTGGATCTATCAGAATATCAGCGAAACCTACAAAAAAGAAGCAGTCGCGGACAATTTCAAGGGTGATCCTTGGAATACCGATACGCTGACCTTCAAGATTTGGAACGTGGAGAACTACAAGCAGACAAAATACATCGACAACATCGCCGTGATTCCGTATTATCAAGTGACCTATAAAAATGTCGGCCGCGACGGACAAGTGCTCGGCGAGGATGTTGTGACCTATACGCTCGGTGCGACTGCTCCGAGCATCGCTGACGACGGTTCGATCGTGACGGCGGACGGCTTTGCGCCGACGCACAGTCTTTCCGAGCCGGGTTCGCAGTTCCTTGGCTGGTCGACCGAGAAGAACGGCGCGGTTATGAGCGAAATCCCGTTTGCCGGGGAAGATATCGTGCTGTATCCGGTTTGGAGCGAGATGAGCTTTATGCCGGGCACCAATGTCTTGACCGGCACCCAAAAAGCGTTGACCTTCGACAAGGAATCCGATGCTTCGCTCTTCACAGCAAAGCCTGTGTACGATGCCACCAAGACTGTTTCGCTGTCGTGGGACGGTGAAAATAAGCGTCTGAAAATGCATTTCCCGTCGGGAACCGACGCAAGCTCACATTTTGTGGCGGCGTTGTCGGCAAAGCTTGGCACCAATCTCGACCGTCCGGCGTATTTTACGGCACGCGTCAATTCGTTCTTTTCCTTAATATATTTCATGGACGACGGACAGATCGGCGAAAATCTTTCCGATTCTGCCATCGATAAAGTTGTTTGCGGCACCAACGGCGGTAAGGTTTGGAACACCGATACGCTTTCCTTGAACATATGGAATCTGTATGGCTATGCGTGCGACAAATATGTGGATGATGTTGCGGTGATCCCGTATTTCCGCGTGACCTATAAAAATCTTGACCGTGACGGAAATGTTCTCGGCGATGACAAGATCGGCTATACGCTCGGCGATACGAGCAGAATCGCCGTGGCAGCAGACGGCTCGATCTCTCTTCCCGAAACCTTTGTCCCGACCGAAAAGCTCACAGCAAAAGGCGCAAGCTTGCTTGGCTGGTCAACCGAACGGGGTGCCCGGGAACCCATGACGGAAATCCCGCTTGGCGAGAGTGATATTGTGCTGTATCCGGTTTGGGATGAGATGCAGATCGTTCCCGGTGCAAACCTCTTTACCGGCACCAAAACGGCATTGACCTTTGCTTCCGCCGATGAGCTTGCGTTCTTTGACATTGCAGCCAAATGGGACAAAAGTGTGGAAATGAACTTAAAATACGATGCCGATTATGAGCGTATGCGTATCGATTTCCCGGCAAAGACCGACGCCAGCGGACATTTTGTCGCGACCCTTTCCGCGCCGCTCGGCATAAAGCTTGACCGACCGGCGTTTCTTGCGGCGAAGTCCTATGCGCTCTATGTGTTCTATCAGTTTGGCGAAGACGGCACATTTTTCTCGGATACCACCGGCGAATGGGCAACCAAAACCGTGTATGCCAACAATGCCGGAAAGCCGTGGAACACGGATGTCATGAACTTGGATATTTGGAACATTTACAGCTATAACACACAAAAATACCTCGACAATTTCGCCATTGTTCCGTACTATAAGGTGACCTATAAAAACCTTGCACCGGACGGTTCTTCGCTCGGCGACGATATCGTTGCCTACACGCTCGGCGACACTTCGCTCTTTGCCGTGGCGGATGACGGCACCATTACGACAGCCGAAAGCTTTGCACCCGACCAAACCTTGGAAAGCACGGACTTTCTCGGTTGGTCGACCGAGAAAGGCAGCGCGGTCATGACGGAAATTCCGCTTGCCGGAGAGGATATCGTGCTGTATCCGGTTTACAAGGCTCCGGATTCACCGGAGATGACCGGTGAGCTGTCGCTACGCACCTCCGGCGCACAAGGCATTCGCTTTAAGGCGAATATTGCCATTGTCACACACCGCGACAGCACGGAATACGGTTTTCTCGTGACCCGTCAGGCACTTCTTGACCAAACGGGCACGAGCGATGACGCTTTTGTTCTCGGCTCTGCCGTTCCGTATGTCAAGGGCGTTGCCTATCAGAAGGATCGCGCGTCCAATTTCTCCTATGACAGCGGCGACGGCGTCCACTTCCTCTATACGGCGGTTTTGCGCGGCATTCCGCAAAGCAAGATCTACTATACGGAAAAAATGGCGGTTCGTCCGTATGTGACGGTGGCCGGTGTGAACTATTACGGCAATGTGCAGAAGGCTTCGGTGGAGGATGCGGTAGACGCACTTTTGGCGAACAATCCGGAAGCCGCCGGCGATGCCTATGTCAAAGCAATTTCGGAAACGCTTGGCCGCTAAAGCCGCTTGGATATACCACGCAGGACAGACGACTCACTCCTTTCGGTTCACATTTTGGTGAACGGTTCTCCGGATACCGACCACAGGATCGGGTACGCGACGGCTTCGGTATCCGGAGCAAGGCTGTGATTTCTTTCATTTTCATATAAGCAAAAACTGCACTGCCGCATTTTTCTTTTTGAGCGGCAAACGGAGGAACAGACAGATGAAAAGACAACACAAACGGATCATCGGCATACTTTTTGCGGCACTTTTAGCCGGAAGCTGCCTTGCGGCAGAGCCGGAAAAAAGGCAGGACTACCGGGACGGTATGTTTTCCGATGTTTCAAGTGCCGATTGGTATGCGGAGGACGTAAAAACGTGCTATGAGTACGGCGTTATGAAAGGGCAGACAGACGACACCTTTCTTCCGGATGGCCGTCTGACAGTTGCCGAGGCAATGACGCTTGCGGCACGTTTGCACAGTGCTTTGCACCAAAAGAGTCTTGCGGAGGCAAGCACCGAACAGGCGGTGTGGTATGAACCGTATGCGCAGTATGCCAAAGAAAACGGCCTTCTGCAAGACGAGCCGGATTCGTATGACCGTCCGGCGGCAAGAAGCGAAGCGGCAGAGCTGTTTTTCCGGGCACTTTCGGATACGCTTTCCGAAAGCACCGTTATCAATCCTGCGGCAAGCCTTCCCGATGTGCCGGAGAGTGCACCGTATTATACGTCTGTCAAGGCCTTGTATGAAGCCGGGATTTTGACCGGCAGCGACAGCTACGGGAATTTCTATCCGGCAAGCACCCTGACGCGTGCCGAAGCGGCGGCGATTATGAGCCGTGCGGCGTTTGCCGATAAACGCGTGAAAAAGACGTTTGACGTTATTGCCGAAGACGACGCGTATTATCTGTGCTACAATTATCATTTCCGTTCCCTGCAAAAGGAATGGCAGCGCGACGAACGCGGCGCCGCACCTGCGCAGACGCTTGACGCACCCTTTACCGGCTTGTTTGATATCAAGGATAATGCCGGAACGGCGATAATCCGTAGCTTTAATCGTTTGGCAGTCGGCAGAGTGGTGGCTGATATCGGTTTGACGGCACGCGGTGACGGTGCGTATCTCGAATTCCGTAACGATGCCGACAAGTCGGTGTACCGCTTGGAGATCGTGGACGGAAAATGGAGCTTACTTGACGAAAACGGCGCGTATACCGCTTTGTGCGAAGCACCGGCGGTCAGCACCTCCTACGATATGCGCTTGATTCTCGATTTGGACAACGGGTATGCGGAAACCGTCATTAACGGCACAAGCTACGGAAAACACCCGTTTGCCGTTTCGAAGGACGCGCTCAACCTTTACAACTTCCGCTTTGCCACCACCGAAAAAGGCACGCCGACCGTCAAGCCGGAATACTGTGTCATTCGGGCAAACTATGCCCTTTATGAAGAGTTTTTCAACTGTGCGGCAGGAAAGGTTCCGTATGATTGGTTTGCCTCCGCAGGTGCCGGCGTTGTCGGCGAGGAAAGCAAAGCGTCGCTGGAGCTTCCGTCCGGAACCTTTGCCGCAACGGGCTTTTTGCCGGTAAGCGGCAAGGCCATGGCGGATTTCGAGCTGCTTCTTCCGACCGCGCAAAACAGCGTGTATACCTTAAACTGCGGCGAAATAACCGTGCTTCGCTTTGAAAGCGACCAAAACAATTTCTATGTCAACGGCACCAAGGTGTACGAGGATTATTATGCCAACCTTTGGTACAAGGTGCGCTTTGAGATCGATTTCGAAGCCCGGCAGATCCGCTTTAAGCTTAACGGCATCGATTATGCGGTTCTTCCGCTTGAAACACCGGCGCATTCGATCGACAATCTGAAAATCGAAAACACCGGTGCGGCGGCGTTCAAGGCCGATACGTTCCGCGTCTGCAAGCTCATCGACCACGAAGACTATGTTCCCGAACCGGTCAAACCGGCCGGAGAAGAAAAATACAATGTCGGCCTCAACGTCTGCTCCATCTGGACGACCGGCGACCATATGGGTTGGTCGGTCATCAGCCCGTTTGACGATGTCGAGCCGGTGCTCGGCTATTACGACGAGGGACTTCCCGAAACGGCGGATTGGGAGATCAAATACCTTGCGGAGCACGGCGTGGATTTCCAGGCATTCTGTTGGTATCCGCCGGATTCGTCCGAACCGTTGAAAACGGCGCTTCGCCATTTGGAGGACGGCTATAAAAACGCCAAATACAGCGATAAGATGAAATACTGCCTGCTGTACGAAGCGGAAAGCGGAAAGGTTGCCAAGGATTTACAGACCTGGAAGGACAACTATGTTCCGTTTATGATTGAGAACTTTTTCAAGGATCCGCGCTATATGACCCTTGACAACCGTCTTGTGATGGGCGTGTTCGCGCCGGGCTTGTTTGCCGAACGCATTGGCGGCGAAGAGGTTTTGTGTCAAGCTTTTGATTATCTTGACAAAAAGGTCAAAGAGCTTGGCTTCGACGGTATGCTGTACTGTGTGGGTGCGACGGCAAGCAAGTCGTATGCCGATATCGGTTATCAGGCGTCCTTTGCATACAGCTGGGGCACGTCCGGCTATGATCCGGAGGTCAATATCCGCAATATCATCTCCAGTCATGACCGCGGCTATGTCCACACAATTCCTACCGTTTCGGTCGGCTTTAACCATGTGCCGTGGGCGCGTCGGCGCTATCCTCTTATTACCAAAGAGGATTACCGCACGGTTCATGACTGGGTCAAGAACACCTATCTTCCGTCGATTGGAGCCGGGGATTGGCGCGACAACACCGTTTGGATCTCCACCTGGAACGAGTACGGCGAAGGAACCTATATCATGCCGACCACGGACAGCAAGGGCTTTCAGTATTTGGATGTTTTGCGGGAAGAATATACCGACGAAAAAATCGATTCGTCCGTCAATACCATTCCGACAGCAAAGCAAAGAGAGCGCATCAATCATTTGTATCCGCAGTATTTTCACCTTCTGCGCCGCACTCTGACGGAGGAAAGCCCGACCGAAACCGCCTATACCATAAACTTCGGCACGGATAACAATATCGGAACTTCCGGCGTGTATGAGGACGGACGCGACGCGAACGGCCTTTCGGGTACCGCTTTCAACAATGACCCTGCGGTTTTGACCACAAGCATTGAAACCAAAGTAGACCTTTCAAAAATCAGCAAGATCGTTATTACGCTTAAAACCGAGGTCGGCTCGTATTGCGAGTTTTTCTATACCACCTCTGCAAGTCCCGATTGGGATCAGAAAAAATCCGGTTCATTCTCGGCGCGTTCAAACGATTTCGAATCGTATACCTTCCGTACCGACGGCTTTAAGGATTGGACGGGCTTTTTGAAAAACTTCCGTATCGATCCTGCCGGACGCGAAGGTGCGCACTTTGTGGTGCGCTCGGTAGAGTTTTTGTGCGATACCCGGAAAAATCTTCTTTCCAATCAAATGAAAATCAACGATTTCAATATTCAGCTTGTGCTGCCGCCGGAAACCGAAGGCGAGGAGATTCTTCTTCCGTTTGATCCCGAAACCGGCATGGACCGCGCTTTGAACGTGTTCCATGAATGGGATAAGAATGCCGGAAAGCTTACTCTCAATTTTGTCGGTCACAAGGCTGTTTTCACGGTCGGCAAGAATACGTATCTGTTCGACGGTAGCGAGGTCGCGCTTGATTCGGCGATTCGCACGCAGGACAGTATTCCGGTCATTCCGATTCGTGCGCTTCTCGAAAAGGTCGGCTGCACGGTGTCGGTAAACGACGCGCAAGAGCTTGTTATCGTGACGCCGGATAAGGATTATTATAAAGATTTGTATGCTTCGCGTATACCCGGTATATACGATTTCGATGTGCCGAACGATAACGAAGGCTGGACCTCGGCCTTTATGGCACTAACCACCGACGACGGTTATATGCACTGTGACTCGACGGTCACCATCATCCGAGATCCTACCATTATCTGTGTTCCGGCAACTGCGCTCAAAGCCTCCGATTATACGAAATTAAAAATCCGTGTACGCTATGCATATGACAAGGCCGACGGCAATCAGACCATGCAGATGTTCTTTACGACGGATGTCAATCCCGGCCTTTCCGAGGCAAATTCCGTCATTATTCCGCTTAAGAATCAGGACAGCGGCGGCGAATGGGAGGAATACGAGGTCGATTTAACCAAAATCGCAACTTGGACCGGCAATGTGACGTATTTGCGCTTTGACCCGTTCAACTCGCTCGGTTATATGGATATCGACTATATCCGTTTTGTCGGCGAAACGGATGAAACTTAGCAAACCGTCCTGTAAGGAGATATAACCATGAAAAAAATTATTGCATTTGTATTGGCATTAAGCCTTGCATTGCCGTTTTCCTCCGGCGCGGCCTTTGTGCCGGAGGAGGTGGAGCATTCTGCCGAAGCGGAATACGTGCTTGAATGGGCTGACACGGCTCTTTCGGAGGATGCCGCTGATATCACCTATCATTTTCCGTTAGATACCGAAACGTATACCACGCCGTTTCCGCTTGTTGGCGTAGCGCCGCATACCAGTATTTTGTACGACTCATACCGCGAGTGGAAAACAACGGCTGCCAATACCGGCTATGTGGAATTTCCCTCGCCGACCAAAGAAATCGCGTGTGAGAAGTATCCGTATATGGTGCTTCAATACAAAAACGAACGCGACAGCTATAACGGCAATATCGTGTATTATTTCACCACAACCGGCGATACCGCACGCGACGAGAACAAAACGGTCTATTCGTATCTTGCGACCGGCAACACCGGTGCGTACAAATACCAAATTCTGCCGCTGTTCCACAATGTGCGCTACAAGGGCTTTCTGCAAAACGGGCATATGATCATGCGCGAAACCGGAGCCATGAAGATCACGGATATTTTTCTCACCGATTCGCTCGACTTCTTGACAAACGAACCCGAACCGGATCCGGCGGTCTTGTCGCTTCGCGCGTCGGACATTACAGCCGATGGGCAGACAGTGTCTGTGTATCCGACGCTCACGCTGCCCGACGGCACGAAAGTGACCGATTTGAAAAACATTTCATGGTCGGTGGATTCTGTATGCGTGCATACCGCGACCGGAGCGGACGGGATTCTGACGCTTGCCGGAAGAATCGACGGGAACGTAACCGTCGGCGCACGTGTGACGTATGAGGAAAAAACGTATGAAGCCGAAACGACGGTGGCGGTTTCGGGACAAAATCCGAAGCTGTATGCATCTCCCGTAAAACTGATGACCTACGGTAACGCGCTTGCTTTGCACGAGGCCTCACCGTCGCTCGGATGGAAAAACGCGCACGGGCTTGCGGCAAGCTCGATCGAAAACGACTATGTACACGTCTTAAGCGCTTACTTAAACGAACGCTACGGCGAAAACCATGTCACACAGGTTTACGGAAAATATGCCGAAAATCTCGAAGCAATTGTTGCTACGGCTGACAGAGGCACCGATTTTTCCGCAAGCTTCCGTAAGGTCGCCGCCTATGTCGCTGAAGAAAAGCCGGATATTGTTACGGTTCAATACGGCGAATACCTCTTTGCGTGCGACAGCGATATTTACGAAAAAGCATTAACCGCTTTGGTGCAGGAGATTCGCAAGGGTGCGCCGGACGCGGTGATCGTCTTGACGACGCCGTTCGGAGCAAAGCGCACAAGCGACTCTTATAGCGGCGCACAGCGCGCCGCCGAAGCACTCGGCCTGCCGCTTGCCGATCTGTCGGCTGCCGCGAAGGACGGCCTTGCCACAGCTGTTTCCCATACCGGTGTTGCCAAACACCCGAACGATACGGGCATGGCCGCCATTGCAAAAGCTGTGTTTAGCGCGCTGAATGGCGGTTTGACGGCCAAAGATCGGGATTCCTATGTGCTTTTGCCGGAATCGCTCACGGTTACGGATACACTTTCCATCACCAAAAACGAAGGCACGCAGCTGTTGCAGGTGACAGCTCTGCCGGAGGGCGCGTCGGAGGCGTTTATCTATGAAAGCGCGGACGAAAGCGTTGTCAGCGTTTCCGCAGACGGTGTATTGACCGCACGCGGCAACGGTGAAACCGTCGTAACCGTGACTTCGCGGTTTGCACCGAACGTAAAAGCGACTTGTATGGTAAATGTTTCCGGACAGTCTCCGACGTTTGCGCTTCATTTTGATAAAAATGCGAACGGCACGGTGAAAGGGATGCCGGTCGATAAAACAAGCGTGAAGGGCGAGGTCATTCTGCCGAATGTTTTCCCGGAACGCAAAGGCTATCTCTTTTCGGGCTGGTCGGAAACGCCGGATGGCGAGGTCATCGACCGTGTTGCTGTAACTGCGGATAAAACGGTGTATGCTGTTTGGCGAAAGGCAGACGCGTTCACCTTCGAAACCGACGGATATGCCGAAGGCGTGACAGCGGACAACGGCTTTTATCCGGTGGTGAAGGACGGCCGCTTTTCGGTAACGGCGGTCGGAACGGATGTCGCAAGCGGAAATGTGTTGAAAATCCGTGTGCCGAATCTGGATATTGACCCGGATGCCTACGATACGCTGGTCGTTCGGCTACAGAACGCCGCAACCGGCTCGTCTGCCAAGCTCTATCTGACAGTAACGACCGAAAACGGCAGCGTTTCGTATGAAAGAACGATCGCGAACACATCGCTTTCCGCCTATTCCTTCGAGCTCGATTCGCTCCCGGGACAGATTACGGCTTTGGAGCTTATTCCGACGGATATCGATACGACCGTTTGCATTGAAGACATACAGTTTTTGAACGCTTCGGACAGCTTGCTTCGCTACGAAGCGAATACCGATGACGCGGTGAGCGAAATGCCGTCGGACGAATATTTCTCCGAAAGCACGCAAATTCCGTTAAGTACGGCAAAACCCAAGCGCGACGGCTATTTGTTCCTCGGCTGGAGCTATGCGCCGGACAGCAAGCTGCTTCTTTCGGACGGTTCGCTCATCGACAGCACCAAGCACGATGCGCTGTATGCCGTTTGGGATAAAGAGGATCATTGGGAATGCGATACCTGGTGGAACGAGATCGATCCGCAGGGTATGGACAGCTTTGCTTATACGAACGGCATTTTCTCCTATCGTTCAAGCGGCATCGGCGCGATGCAGAACGTGAAAAAGCTCGGCTATTCGACCGATTCGACGGCCAAAAAGCTGAAAGTGCGCGCCAAGTGGCAGGTGGCAAGTGCCGAAGGCCTGCAAGCTGTGGCCTATATCTGGACGACGCGCGTTTCCGGCTTTTACGACCACTTAAAGCTGACAGCCGACCTTTCCGGGTATGGTGCAGCTCCGGAGGACTTTGTGGAATTCGAGCTTGACGGCTCGGATAACCCCAACATGACCGACGATAAAATCTTGAATATCCGCTTTAACATCCTCAACAAGGCCGGTTCGTGCGAGGTGGATTATATCCGCTTTGCCGATTCTGAGGCAAATGTGGTGGTAAACGATGGGGAAACTTGCAAAACCGCTTCGGAGGACGTGACGTATATCGTTAAATCCTCCGGCACGTTAGCTCCGGTCGGCATGGCAGTCGTGAACGGCCTGCACCTTGCCGGAAATTTGGATCTTTCCCAAGGCATTTTGATTGTCAAAGGCGCGTTTGAAACGAATACCTCCGGCAATTACAAAGCCTATACGCTCGATATGGCGTCTGCCGATGTCACCGAGGCCGATACCATGTATATCGGCACAAGAAGCGTTCCGTTGTATGACGGCGCTACGTATCTGTTCCCCGAAAAGGAAACGGTGCGCTTCCGCAAACTCGAAAACACGACCGGCATCGAGCTTGTGCTTTCAGGCGAAAAAACGCTGTATGTCGGCGATGGCACGGCGACCTATACGGCGAAGTTTTCAAAAGAGATTCCCGACGAGACACTTGCGTGGTCGGTCAACCGCCCGGAAATCGCCTCCATCGATCCAAACGGCGTATTGACGCCCAAAACGGACGGAACTGTGCGCATTACGGCAGTTTCTGCCTATAATGCCGCCATCCGCGCCACATTTGACGTGGACATCCGGTATCACGCGTTTACGCTTGCCGTTTCCGGTGAAAAGAATATCCGTATCGACGGCAAAACGCGTACCTATACGGCGGCGGTGACCGGAAACATTCCGGATACCCATATTCTGTGGCAGACCGATAACGAAAAAGTTGCTTCCATCGATGCGCAGAGCGGTGAATTGACCGTGCATAAACCGGGAACGTTTCATGTTATTGCAACTTCTGCATATAATCCGAACGTGTCGGTTTCCTATCCGGTGACGGCTGCCTATGCCGATTTTTCCATCCGGATTGTCGGTCCGGACAGCATTCTCAAGGATGGCAGAGCAACCTCCTATACCGTCCAAGCGACGGGCGATGTGCCGGAAAACGCTGTATATTATTGGTCTGTTGACGACACCGCACTTGCCGCCGTTAACGAAAAAGGACGCTTAATTCCAAAAAACAACGGCATCGTGACGCTCAAAGCGGTTTCAGCGTATAACAAAGCGGTTTACGATACCAAAGAAATCACGCTAAGCGGTCAAACCGGGCTGTTTACCGTGACGTATCATGCCGGCACCAGAGGGACCGTGACCGGGCTTCCCGAACCGGAAGCCGCGCGCGGCGCGTTTGAATTATCCGGACAGATTCCCAAACGGGATGGGTATATATTCCTCGGTTGGACAGCCGATGAGCAGTCTTCGGAGGTCATTTACACGGTCAACGTTTCAAAAGATACCGATGTTTATGCGCTGTGGGGCAAAGGCATTTCGTATGAGTTTAACGGCGATGCCAAGGGCGTAACGGTTTCCAACGGCAACGTTTCGGTTTCGCCGAACGGCTATTTGGTGTGTGATACGATCGGCAGAGATGGCGATATCCGTTTGATCGTCGATCCGTTCTCGGTCGATCCGGAAGCCTATCGCGTGGTGCAAATGCGCATGGCTACCAATAAAAAGAGCTTTGTGCAGATGTTCTATAAGGTAGAAAAGACCGAAAACGGCGTGACGACACGCTACGGCTACGATGAAAACGGCTATCGCAACGCCGAGGACTATTGCGTTTACGGGGAGCATAAATATGTCGAGCTTGACAAGTGGTTCGATGTGCAGTTTAATATGTATAACACCTGGCGGCCGGGCAACCCCAACTGGTATATGGCGACGGCGGATAAGGTCATCGGACTTTGGATCGACATTACCAACGTGCCGGATGCCACCGTCTATTTGGATTATCTGCGCATTCTCGATGTGACCCGTACGGTTTCTTACGATTCCGGGACGAGCGACACCGTCACCGGTATGCCGGCAAACAAAAAAACGGTGTTTGATACGATGTATACCGTGACCGGCACACCGAAGCGCGAAGGCTATACGTTTATGGGTTGGTCGAAAGACCCGCATGATATGACGGCGCGCGTCAGTTCATTCCGTGTTCTTGACGACGTGACGCTGTACGCCCTTTGGGTCAAAAACACCGCGCTTTCCGAGGATAAGCTTTCGGCGTTTCTCGGTGATATCGACTGCACCGAGACGGATGCTGTCCTTGTCAAAACGACCGGCGCGGACAACGTTTTAACACTAAGCTTTACCGGCAAAAACGGCGAAACGGTCCTGACTGCCAAAACCAATGCGCTCGGCTATGCGTACTTTGATCTTTCCGATGAAACGGAAGCGACCGATGCCATCGTTCGTGCGGCGCAAAAATCGTTGGTAAACGTCCATGCCGTTACGCTTGCCTATGCCATCCAAACGGCAACCTCCGTCCCGGATAAACCCGGTAATAAAGGCACGGGCGGTTCGTCCGTCACAGAGGTGGAGGACGTATCAAGCGACAAACCGGAATATGCCGTCGGCGGCGAAACCGCAAAAATCGAACCGTTTGAAGGATATAAAGATGTCAAAGAGCCGATTCTAGTCAACTTTGACGAAGAAGCCGATTTGCGTTTTATCGAAACCTTCGGGAACATCCGCAACATGGGCATTTCCGGCAGCGTTCTGTCGCTGCGTGCCGAGGATTTTTCCAATACGTATTTTGAAACAGCAAAGCTGTCGCTCGATGCGGCAAGTCACCGGTATGTGGCCGTGAAAATCAAGAAAATAACGCTTGATGCAAACGTTGTGCGTATGTATTTCCTGCCGGAAAAGGAAAATGCCCGGTATTATACCGGCAACTCGGAGATCCGCACCATTTCCGAGGATTATCAAATGCTTGTGTTTGACATGGGCGCTATGCGCGAATGGAGCGGTACCATCGACCGGCTGTTATTCACCTTTGTCGGTGCGGCAGAGGGCGATTTCAAGATCGACTGGATTTTACTTGCCGACGAATTGCCGGAGCATTATGAAGATGTGGAGGGCGAAAAAACGGTTTTTGCAACCGTTCATCGGAATCCTGCCGTTTTTGCGGATGTGGCTGAAACGGCTTGGTACTATACCGATGTTGCCAAAGCGTACCGTATCGGTATGATGAACGGCGTATCGGAAACTGCGTTCGATCCGACCGGAAAAGTGACGATTGCACAGGCCATCACGTTAGCCGTGCGGCTGAATCTGCGTGCCGGCGGGCAAGAGGAAGTCTTTAAGGCTGCCGACGGTGAAGCGTGGTATATGCCGTATATCCGCACAGCTCTTGAAAAGCATATCATCAAAGACGGTGAATATGCGGATTACGAAGCCTATGCGGTTCGCCGGGACGTGGCAAAGCTTTTGGCAAAGGCACTGCCCGGTTCTTGGTTCAAGAAAATCAATTATTTCACCGAGATTCCGGACATAGACAGCAAAGACGATGTGTATGCGTCGGTGCTTCGTTTGTACAACGCCGGTATTCTCACTGGCTTCGATTCCAAATATCGCTTCTATCCGGATACGGATATTGACCGAGCGCAAATGGCGGCTATGATCAACCGCATTGCCTTTGAGGACAGCCGCAAGCGTGTGGTTACCGAAGCGGAGCGCAATTTGTTGCGGCGCACCTTCACGGCGGAGGAGATTAAAGACGCGGCCGTGTGCGAATCCTGTGCGGCGGTAACCTTCGAGGTGAAAAACGGCTTTGCCTGCAATACGTCTGTCGGCGGCGACCCGATCGTTTATTTCATGAATCTGCTTGACGATTTGGATAAAACGCTGTATTCGCGCATTCGGATCGGTATGCGCTGGGACAGAGAGCGCATGGAAAATCCGATTCCGGTCGGTTGTCAGATTTTCTATACCACACCGTCGAGCGGCTGGTCGGGCAATCAGTGCGTGGTTCCGTCGTGGAACGGCGAAGTGGATGAAAACGGTGTCGGTGAGTTTGTGTTCGATTTTGATCCGAAGACCAAACCGTTTTCGTCGGTCAAATCGTTCCGTTTGGATCCGTTTGATGTGGCGAATACCGACTTTGCCATTGCCTATATTATTGTAGAATAAGGAAACGAACCGTCTTTTGCAGTTCTGCAAAAGACGGTTTTTCCGGCCGCCGAGGTCGGCGGCCGGTTGCCGCAGGCAACAAAAAAAGCGGCATAGCCGCCGAAAGGCGGCAAAAGGTTTTAATTTTGTTAGTGCGTGGTCGTTGTTTGGGTGTGCTGAATCGAGGTTTGGAAAACCTCGAAGCTCCCTGCAAGGGAACGTTTTTTGGTACTTT
>URCT01000020.1 GCA_900546385.1 uncultured Eubacteriales bacterium
CAGAGGTTTGCGAACCTCTGGACTCCGGGGACGATTCAAATCTCCGCTCGATTCATAATTTTCGCAGAAGTGACCGGCGTTCATCATGTAACCGGCCGCGCCGGGCATTGCAAGCTTTCCGGGTATCGCCGGTGAGGCTTTGAATCGGTGCGAAAGGGTTGCCGTAGTGCAAACGCAAGACCGATGTTTTTCGAAAAAGGATTGTTGTACTGCAAGCTCACAGTAGGTTTTCGCGGATGAAATTTGTAGCTGCACGTTAGTTTTGATGCAGTGCGAAATTGAAATTTTAGTATGCTGAAAAAGTTTTTCTTTATCGGATGGTTTTTCATAAACTGAAAAAACAGCCCTTTTCCACAAAACAAAAGCATTTCTTTTTCACAAACCTTTCTATATTGCTATCCAAAGCAATCCTTTTCTGCCCTCCGCTTCCCATTTCAACGCCCCTTAACCTACTGTTTGCAAAGAATGCAGCTGTTCTTTTTCTGTTCGCTCTAACTCCTTGTGCTGTAAAGCCGGAACGTCGCACCGATTCAAATCATTGCCGGCGATACCCGGAAAGCTTGCGTTTTTCAGAGTAGCAGGTTACCTGATGAACGCCGGTCGTTTTCGCAACAATCACGGTTCGACCGGCGATTTGAATCGTCCCCGGAGTCCAGAGGCTCGCAAGCCTCTGGTGTACTTTTGGTTCTTTTCGTACAAGCGAAAAGAATAAAACCGTTCCTTTTGCCGGAAACTTCGAGGTTCTGCAAACCTCGAATCAGCACACCGTAGCCGCAGCTTCGCACCGCAACAATTAAAACCTTTCAAGGGAGTTTCGAGGTTCTGCAAACCTCGAAACAGCGCACACAAACAACAAATTCGCACAATCCAATTAAATCCTTTTGCCGCTTCGCGGCTTCTTCCAGGCGGCTTCGCCGCCTTTGAAGCTTTCCTTTCGGAAAGCTTGCCCCATTCGGGGCTGCACGCCCTGCGTGCTTTTCCGCCTTACGGCGGCCGTTTCCCGGTGGCAAAGCCGCCAAAAATCACACAAAGGAGCTACGTCCAGATGGTCGAGATTACCGGAATCGAAAAGAATTCTCCTGCCGCCAAAGCACATATCGTCGCCGGCGATATCCTCGTATCCATCAACGGCAATCCCATCACCGACGTCTTGGATTATCGCTTCTATATCACCGAAAAAAAGCTCGATATCACCCTTGACCGCCGCGGCGAAACAGTGTCCGTCACCATAAAAAAACCGCAGTACGACGATATCGGTCTCGAATTTGCAACCTACCTCATGGATAAAAAGCATTCCTGCAAAAACAAATGCGTCTTCTGCTTTATCGACCAAAATCCCAAAGGAATGCGTGAGGACATCTATTTTAAGGACGACGACAGCCGCTTATCCTTCTTTTTCGGCAACTATATTACACTCACCAACCTTACGGACGCCGATATCGACCGCGTCATCAAAATGCGCATCTCCCCCATCAATATTTCGGTGCATACCACCAATCCCGAACTGCGCGTCAAAATGATGAAAAACAAGAACGCCGGCACTTCCCTTCGCTTTCTCGACAGGCTGCGCGACGGCGATATCGCCATGAACGCACAGATCGTTCTCTGTAAGGACTTAAACGACGGCGCTGAGCTTGACCGCACACTAAATGACCTTTCGGCCTATTATCCGCATATCGAAAGCATCGCCGTTGTGCCCTCCGGGCTTACCAAGCACCGCGAAGGCCTATATCCGCTCGAACCGTTTAACAAAGAGGACGCGCGCAAGGTCATCGAACAGATCGACCGCAAGCGCGCCGAAAACGAAAAGGTGTACGGTGAACGGATCATCCAAGCGGCCGATGAATGGTATCTCAAAGCCGAGCTGCCGCTTCCGGATGAATCGTATTACGACGGCTATCCGCAGTTAGACAACGGCGTCGGCTGCATCACCAACCAAAAAGACGAGATTTCCGCAGAAATTGAAGCTTTGACGGAGGACGGCTTTTCGCTGGACACGCCGCGCGAGGTTTCGGTGGTAACGGGCATGGCGGCTTACGATTTTATCCGAAGCGCCGCCAAAAATTTAGAAAAACACTTTCCCGGCCTTACCGTTCATGTTTACGGCGTGGTCAACCGCTTTTTCGGCGAAAGCATCACCGTTTCGGGACTGTTAACCGGCGGCGATATGTACGAATATCTGAAGGGCAAGCCGCTCGGGCAGACCGTGTTCATCCCGTCTGTCACACTGCGTCATGAAGGCGATTTGTTCTTAGACAACATGAGCCTTGACGAATTTACCGAAAAGCTCGGCGTGCCGGTCGAGCCGGTTACCAACGACGGTGCGGAATTTGCGGATAAACTCACCGGCGCATACGAACAATAAATCAAATACGTTTTTACTTCAAGCATCCCGTAAAGGAGGAATTCCTATGGCAAAACCGGTTGTAGCAATTGTCGGCCGTCCGAATGTCGGCAAAAGCACCTTTTTCAACAAAGTGGTCGGCAAGCGTATCGCCATTGTCGAGGACACGCCGGGCGTCACGCGCGACCGACTGTATTTCGAGGTCGAATGGTGCGGCCGAAAAATGATGATGATCGATACCGGCGGTATCGAACCCGACACCAACGACGCCATGATGACTCATATCAAAACCCAAGCCGAGCTTGCCATCGAACACGCCGACGTGATTTTGTTTTTGACCGACATCCGTGCCGGCGTCACGGCGGATGACCGTGAGATCGCGTCGATGCTGCGCAAAAGCGGAAAGCCGGTTGTGCTTTGTGTCAACAAGGTAGACTCGGTCGGTGCACCGCCGCCCGAGATTTACGAATTCTATGAATTGGGACTCGACGAGCCGTATGCCGTCAGCTCGGTACACGGCACCGGAACGGGCGATATTCTCGAAAAGGTCTGTGAGCTGCTGCCGGAGGAGGTCGAACCTGAAGAGGACGACGACACCGTAAAGGTCGCGCTCATCGGCCGTCCGAACGCCGGAAAAAGCTCGCTTGTCAACCGGATTATCGGTTCGGAACGCATGATCGTTTCGGAGGTTGCCGGAACGACGCGCGACGCGATCGACTCCACCTTTGAAAATGAATACGGCAAATATGTCTTTATCGACACCGCCGGTATCCGCAAAACCGGAAAAATCGGCGACAGCATCGAAAAATACAGCATTTTGCGTGCCGAAATGGCCGTTGACCGCAGTGACGTGTGCCTCATCCTCATCGACGCCACCGAGGGTGTGACCGCCCAGGATGAACGCGTCGCCGGTATTGCGCACGAAAGCGGAAAAGCCTGCATCATTGTCATCAATAAGTGGGATTTGATTGAAAAAGACACCAAGACCATGGACGAGTTCCGCAAGGATGTGTACACGGCACTGTCGTATATGACCTATGCGCCGATTGTGTTCATTTCCGCCAAGACCGGACAGCGCGTCAACCGCCTGTTCGAGCTTATCAACTATGTCAACGACCAAGCCGCCATGCGCATTTCAACGGGTATGCTCAACGACGTTCTCGGCGACGCCACCACGCGCGTTCAACCGCCGACCGATAAGGGAAAACGCTTGAAGATCTACTACATGACCCAGACCGGCATCAAAGCGCCGACCTTTGTCATTTTTTGCAACGACGCGGAGCTGTTCCATTTTTCGTATCAGCGTTATATTGAAAACAAGCTGCGCGAAACCTTTGGCTTTGAGGGAACGCCGATTAAACTTGTCATCCGCGAAAAGGGCGAATCGCAGGCATAGCCGCCCGGTTTTACACAGAATATACACGCCTTTGCCGCGCCGGAATGCCGATTCCGACGCGGTTTTTGTCGTTTTTTGCCGCTTGCTTTGTAAAATCCGCCGCATTTTCTTTTTATCATGATTTAACAGCACCGTGCTTTGGTTTTTTACAAACCTGCCGTATTCTGTAACCGTACCAAGGAAAAAACAAAAAATCAAACTGAAGGAGTTTTGATCATGAAAAAGAGAATTTTAACCGTACTCGCTGCCGCTGCACTCACAGCAGCCACTCTTGTTTCCTGCGGAAAGCAGAACAACACCATCACCGTTGTCAGCCGTGAAGACGGTTCCGGCACACGCGGCGCCTTCACCGAGCTGATGGGTATCGACAAGGACGGCACCGACAGAACCTATGCCAAAGCCGAGATTTCCAACAGCACCTCGGTCGTCATTTCCACGGTCGCCGGCAACAAAAACGCCATCGGCTACATTTCGCTCGGTTCGTTAAATGATTCGGTCAAGGCCGTAAAGGTGGACAATGTGGAAGCCACAGTGGTCAACGTCAAGAACGGTTCGTATAAAATCTCCCGTCCGTTTATCATCGCCACCAAGGACGAGATAAGCGACCTTGCCGCCGACTTCATCAAATTCATCCTCAGCGACGACGGACAGGCCATTGTTTCCGAAAAATACATCACCATCGGCGGAAATGGCGCATATACGGCTTCCGGCCTTTCGGGCAAGGTAACGCTTGCCGGTTCGACCTCGGTTTCGCCGCTCATGGATGAGCTTGCCGCCGCCTACAAAGCACTCAATCCCGATGTGACCATCGAAATCCAACAGAGCGGTTCAGGTGCCGGTATCCAGAGCGCCATCGAGGGCGTGTGCGATATCGGTATGTCCTCGCGTGAACTCAAGGACAGCGAAAAAGAAGCCGGTCTGACCCCGACTGTCATGGCTCTCGACGGAATCGCCGTCATTGTCAACAAAGATAACAGCGTTGATGCTTTAAGCTCCGAACAGATTCAGAGCATCTACGTCGGCGAAACCACCTCTTGGGCTGACGTGAAATAAAAACGGTGAGTGCCATGAAACACCTTCCGGAAGCCGTCCCGGCCAAGAGCAAGGATCCGACCGAAAACCGCTTTTTCCGCTTCAAGGAAAGTGCCATGAAATGCCTGTTTTTCCTTTCGGCTCTTACATCGATCGCCGCCGTGCTTGCCATCTGTGCGTTTCTCTTTGCCGGAGGCGTTCCGGCCATGCGTGAAATCGGTTTTGTGCAGTTCTTAAGCGGCCGCGTTTGGAAGCCGACCGAAGGGATCTACGGGATTTTCCCGATGATCATCGGCAGTCTTTATGTGACAGCCGGAGCCGCACTCATCGGTGTGCCGATTGCCGTGTTCTGCGCCGCGTATCTTGCCTGCTTCTGTCCGCCGAAGCTTTATAAAATCCTCAAGCCCATGACCGAGCTGCTTGCCGGAATCCCGTCGATCGTCTACGGCTTTTTCGGACTCACCGTGCTTGTGCCGCTCATGCAGACACTCACCGGCACAAGCGGCAAGGGCATGGTCACAGCCTCGATCCTTCTTGGTATTATGATTCTGCCGACCGTCATCGGCGTTGCGGAAAGTGCGCTTCGCGCCGTACCGAACGCTTATGAAGAAGGCGCACGCGCGCTTGGCGCGACCAAAGAGCAAAGCGTGTTCTTTGTGCGGCTTCCGGCGGCCAAAAGCGGCGTGTTTTCCGGTGTGATTCTCGGTATCGGACGCGCTATCGGCGAAACCATGGCCGTAGTCATGATTGCCGGAAATCAAGCGGTTTTGCCCGAAAATCTCACCGACGGCGTGCGCACGCTCACAGCCAACATTGTGCTTGAAATGGCCTATGCCGATTTCGGCCTGCACCGCGGTGCGCTGATTGCCACTGCCGTGGTGTTATTCGTCTTTATCCTTTTCATCAACCTATCCTTTTCCCTTATGCGGAAAAAATCCTAAGCAAACGGGGTTATACCATGAATTTAACGCTTTCCAAATCCTCTTTTTCCGGAAGAAGCCACGCCGAACGTGTTGCCAAAGCCAAAGAAAGACTGCATTCCGACACGCCGCGCATGGCATCCACCCGGCTGCTTCGCGGCCTTACCGGGCTTTCGGTTTTCGCGGCGGTCTTCACGCTCATCTTTCTGATCGGCTACATTGTCGTCAAAGGTGTTCCGAATCTGCGCCCGTCGGTGTTCGCCCTTGAATACACGCCGGAAAACGTCTCCATGCTGCCGTCAATCATCAGCACGTTACTCATGACGCTTTTCACGCTTGCGTTGTCCGTGCCGGTCGGCATTTTTGCAGCCGTCTATTTGACCGAATATGCCGCAAGAGGCTCGAAAGCGGTAAAAGTCATCCGTCTTGCCACCGAAACGCTTTCGGGCATTCCGTCGATTGTTTACGGGTTGTTCGGCTATTTATGCTTTGTCATTGCGTTCCGTTGGGAATACTCGTTTCTCGCCGGTGCGTGTACGCTTGCCATCATGATTCTGCCGCTCATCGTACGTACCGGTGAAGAAGCCTTGCTTGCCGTGCCGGACAGCTACCGAGAGGCCTCCTTCGGACTCGGCGCCGGAAAGCTGCGCACCATCTTCCGCGTGGTTCTGCCCAATGCCGCAAGCGGCATTTTGGCCGGCGTGATTCTGTCGGTCGGCCGCATTGTCGGTGAAAGCGCGGCACTCATCTTTACCGCAGGCACCGTGCCGCAGGTGCCGAAAGGTCTGTTTTCCTCCGCACGCACGCTGTCGGTGCACTTATATGCCCTCATTTCCGAAGGCTTGTATACGAACCAAGCGTATGCGACGGCGTTTGTCCTTTTGGTGATGGTGGTTTTCATCAATGCTCTGTCTTATGCGGCGGCAAAAGGGCTTACCAAAACCAACGTGTCTCAATAACCGAAAGGCGGTGTTTCTATGTCGGAAAACTCCGAATCCAAAGCCAAAATCGAAGTGCAGCACTTAAATCTGTTTTACGGCTCGTTTCAAGCCTTAAAGGACGTGTCGCTTTCCATGGAGGATAAACAGGTCACGGCCTTTATCGGCCCATCCGGCTGCGGCAAATCAACGCTTTTGAAAACCATCAACCGCATGAACGACCTCGTCGAGAACTGCCGCATTGACGGAAAGGTTCTCTTGGACGGCAAAGACGTGTATGCCGACATCAATGTCAACACGCTGCGCAAGCGCGTCGGCATGGTGTTCCAAAAGCCGAATCCTTTTCCCATGAGCATCTACGACAACATTGCCTATGGTCCGCGCACACACGGCGTTAAAGCCAAAAGCGTGCTTGACGAAATCGTGGAAAAGGCTCTTGTCGATGCCGCTCTCTGGAACGAAGTCAAGGATCGCTTAAAAAAGGACGCCACCGGCCTTTCCGGCGGCCAACAGCAGCGGCTTTGCATTGCCCGTGCGCTTGCCGTTGAGCCGGAGGTGCTTCTCATGGATGAGCCGACCTCGGCACTTGACCCGATCTCCACGGCAAAAATCGAAGAGCTGACGCTGGAACTCAAGAAGAACTACACCATCATCATTGTTACGCACAATATGCAGCAAGCCAAACGCATTTCAGATAAAACCGCCTTTTTCTTGCTCGGCGAAATGGTGGAATTTGATACAACCGATACAATTTTCACCGCACCGCATGACACGCGTACCGCCGATTATGTTTGCGGCCGCTTCGGTTAAGCCGAAAAAACGACCGTTTTCGCACCTTTGTTTTCCTCCAATTTCCTATTTTTCTTTTCCCTCGGACGATTCTTTCAAAAAAAGGATCGTTTTTTTGTTTTTCTGCCTGAAATTTCTGCGAAAATTTCCGGAAAATCCCGATTTTATTTGACTTTTTCGGCACGTTGTGGTATAATGTTGCATATATTAAGATGTATGCTTTTTGCAGCATACCATTTTTTACCGAAATACCGCGAGGTTATTCTCATGCAGATAAACGAACTTCCCATCGGCGTTTTTGACAGCGGTCTCGGCGGCCTTACCTCCGTGCGCGAGATCAAGAAAATCCTGCCCTGTGAAGACATTCTCTATTTCGGCGACACCGGTCGTCTTCCCTATGGCACGCGTTCGCCCGAGATCATTCAAAAATATGCCTGCGACGACATGAATTTTTTGCTCACCCATTCGGTGAAAGCCATTCTCGTCGCCTGCGGAACGGTCAGCTCCACGGCCATCGACCTGTTGCGCCGCAATTTTGATATTCCGATTTTCGGTGTGGTCGAACCGGCCTGCGAAAAAGCCGTGCGTCTGTCCGAAACCGGCCGGATCGCCGTGCTTGCCACGCCCTCCACCATTCGCACCGGCGCGTTTGACCGAACCATCGCCGCACGGCGGCCGGAGGCAAAGGTCTGCGGTGTGGGCTGCCCGATGTTCGTGCCGCTCGTCGAAAACGGCTATATCGCGCGCGACTGCGAAGTGACACGTTCCATCGCCGCCGAATATGTCTCCAAGCTTGTTTCCTTCGACCCGGACGTCATCATTCTCGGCTGCACACACTATCCGCTCATCAAAGATATTGTGGCAGACGCGGCGCAGACGCTTCTCGGCAAGCCGGTGACGCTTGTGGATTCCGGCAGTGCCGCTGCCGATGCCTTAAAAGTGCACTTACAAAGCGCAAAGCTCTTGAAGACAGGCTCAGAAAGCGGCAAGACCTCCTATTTTGTCAGCGACCGTCCCTACGATTTTGCCAAAACGGCGTCCTTATTCTTAGGCGAAGCCGCCGAAAACGTGACACAAATCGATATCGAACGCTATTTGTATACCCGTTCGTGATTTTCCCGAAAGGCATATCCCATGAAAATTTGCAATAAACGCGATTTTGCGATTAAAATATCCGGCAATCATTATTTTGCCTGCGACTATGTTTTTTCCAACATTTACGGCGAAAGCGTCTTTTTTGACGACGGAGAACCGCGTGCCGACGACAGCGTTTTTGTCGGTTCTGCCGATTCGCCCGCCGACGATCCGTCCGGCTTTCCGGCTCTGTTCCCGTCAGCGGAGCTTTCCGAAGAGGTTCTGCGTGAAACCTTGCCCGAAACGCCGTTCGATGCGCTGGCCACCCTTCCCGACTGCACCAAAAAAATCGAATATATGACCGAAGGCTCGCTTTGTGACCGCGAAACGCCCGAACACGACGGCCTTTACATACGCTACGGCAGTGACGACGCGCCCATGTGCGTACACATCCGCGACGACGGCAGTGTTTCGGTCAGCGGCGATGAAGCGGACACGGCGGAAATCGTTTTCGAGCAAGGCAAACGCCATTTCATCGCACTGCCCGAAAGCTTATTTTCCAAAGAAGCACCGTTTGCCGACGCTTTTGCGGAAGACGCCGACACCTACGAACGCCATGCGCCCATCCACTTATGCGTTTCCACCGAGAAAATCGATAACCGCATGACACCGCACGGCGGAAGCTTATCGGTCAGCTATTCCATCGAGGTCAACGGCATGATTGCCGAGGTCTCCGATTTCACCCTTACGGCCGATGCCCTGCGCCATGCAGCCGGCTGATTGTCCGAAAACGCGGACAAAGAAAGGATTACACCAAAATGCATTCCCTCAAAACCAAATTTATTGCCCTGTTTTTAGCCGTTTTCACCGCTTTTTCCTGCGTTGCCGCCGAAGTGACCGAACAAGGCGTGACACCGGAAAACGCCGCTGACGTACAGACCGCTTCCGACAGCGACACTTCTTCCGAAGCCGACAAGGCGGATAACGCAGAAAACGCCGAAGAAACCGAAAGCGATTCTGCCGACAAGGCAGAAGACGCGGCGGATGAAACGGAAAATGCCGAATCGGACAGCACGCCGAAGCAGAAGATCCCGTACTTCGTGCAGCCCTCCGACTATCTCTACCGCGCGTTCAACGAGGTCATGAACCTGTATGTTGACCGGCATCTGTACGAATTCACCCGTGAAGAGCTGTTGGAAAAATTCGCCTACGACATCATCAAAAACCATCCCGAAATGTATGAGGCTTTCTTAAACGACCTTCTCGGCACGATGGACAAGTACAGCGGCTATCACGAAAGCAGTTCCGGCTTTTTATCGGTCAAATCCTCCAACGCAGGCTTCGGTATCGTTCTTGTCGCTGACGGCGAAAACCTGAAAATCGACAAAGTGACGACCGATTCGCTTGCCGAAAAGGCCGGTTTGAAGCAAGGCGACATCCTGCGCAAGGTCATGAATTACGATATCGCCGGTCTTACCCTCAATGCCGTTTCAGAGCTGTTAAGAAGCAACTACGCGTATCTCAGCGTCAAAGGCGAAGACGGCAAGTATGCCGACTACAACCCGCTAACGGCTCTCACGGTCGAACGGGACGGCGTTCTGTACGATTTTTATCTGCAAAAAGGCGTTGTCAACCGTGAGGAGCTTTCCTACGGATCGCTCACACAGCGTGACAAGGAAATCGGCTACATTCAGATTTCCAGCTTTTTGTCCGACTCGCTTCCGAAAGAATTCGAAAACGCCGTGCGCGATATTCATGCCAACGGCATGACCGGACTCATCATCGATTTGCGCGACAACGGCGGCGGTTCGCTCGATTTGGTCACTCACATGGCCGAATTGTTCGTCGATGAAGGCGAAATCATGCACTATCTGCACAGCCGCGACATGGAAACACCGCAAGAGGTACGCTCCTCCTGCAAAGAACCGCTTAAATTCGAAAAAATCGCCGTGCTCGTCAATGAAAACACCGCCTCCGCGGCCGAACTCATGGCAAGCATTCTGCGCAACAAGGCCGGTGCCGTGCTCGTCGGAAAAACCACCTACGGCAAAGCTCTCGGCCAAAGCGTCTACAACTTTGTCGGCGGCGATACCATCACCATCACCACCTATGAGGTACTCGATGCCAACGGTGAAAGCTACAACGAAAAAGGCTTGGTGCCCGAATTAGAGCTTGACAACGTCGAATGCCTGTATGAATTCCCGACCGATCTCGGCGTGTTCAATCATCAGAATTACAGCGGCATTACAGCCGGCGTGTACAGCGACGCGTGCCTTGCCCTTGAAAAGCGGCTAGTCATGCTCGGTTATTTGCAGTCAAGCCGCGCCGACGGCATTTGGGATGACGCTACCTCGCTTGCCGTGCGCATTTTGCAGGTTCGCTGCGGCGTCAATGCGCCGTATTTCGGTTACCTCGACGACGCAACCGTCACACGCATTACCGCTCTTGTCAACGGTTACAAAGAACGCACCTATTACGAAGACAGCCAGCTCGATGTGGCTCTCATCTATCATCAATCATTCTCCCAGGCAAAACGCCTGATTGCCGAAAAGCAAAAGCTCGCCAAAGACGAAAAACAGAAGATCGCGGAAAATGCCGCTCGTTTGGAAGCCTTGGACGATGCCGGGCTGTTAGGTTGACCGTTTCAAACATTCAAATTCCGTTCCGGAACACATTGCCGGACGTTTAACACAACTTCGGAGGAAAACAAACATGGAAGAAATCAACAAGGCGCCCAACATTACACAGGTGGAAATAGCGACAGAGGTCAAACGCTCGTTCATCGACTACGCCATGTCGGTCATCGTGGACCGTGCGCTGCCGGACGTGCGCGACGGCTTAAAGCCGGTTCACCGCCGCATCCTCTACGCCATGAGCGAGGACGGCTTAACCAGCACCAAACCGTTCCGCAAATCGGCAATGACGGTCGGTAACGTGCTCGGTCACTATCATCCGCACGGCGACGCTTCAGTTTACGACGCGCTCGTCCGTCTTGCCCAGCCTTTCTCCATGCGCTATCCGCTCGTCGAGGGCCATGGTAACTTCGGTAACGTGGACGGCGACCCGCCTGCCGCTTACCGTTACACCGAAGCGCGCATGGCAAAGCTCGCCGACGAAATGCTTGCCGATATCGGCAAGGACGTTGTGGACTTCATGCCCAACTTCGATAACAAATCAAAAGAACCCACCGTGCTGCCGGCTCGTTTTCCGAATCTGCTTGTCAACGGTTCGGTCGGTATTGCCGTCGGTATGGCCACCAACATTCCGCCGCACAACATGAATGAGGTCATCGACGGCGTGATCCATCTCATGTATCACCCGGACTGCGACATTCCGGAGCTGATGAACTTCATCAAAGGCCCGGACTTCCCGACCTATGCCACCATTCACGGCACCGCCGGTATTTACGAAGCGTATATGACCGGCCGCGGCAAGATCTATGTCCGTGCCAAGACCGAGTTTGAAGAGCATAACGGCAGAACCTCCATCATCGTTTCCGAAATTCCCTATCAGGTCAATAAGACCACGCTCATCGAAACCATGGCAAATCTTGTCAAGGACAAGCGCATCGAGGGCATTTCGGCCATCCGCGACGAATCCGGCAGAGCCGGTATGCGCATCGTGGTCGAGGTCAAGCGCGAAGCCAATGCCAATGTGGTTTTGAATCTGTTATTCAAATATACCCAATTGCAGGACACCTTCGCCGTCAATATGCTTGCCCTTGTCAACGGCGAACCGAAAACGCTCAACTTAAAGCAAATGCTCCGCCACTACATCGACTATCAGATGGAGGTCGTGGAACGCCGCATTCGCTTTGATTTGAACAAAGCCAAAGCGCGCGCACACATCGTCGAGGGCTTGAAGATCGCCATTGACAACATCGACGAAGTTATTAAGATCATCCGCTTCACACCCGGCGGCATTCCCGAAGTCAAGAAAAAGCTCATTGAACGCTTTGAACTCACCGAAATCCAGGCAAATGAAATCGTCCAGATGCCGCTCGGTAAGTTATCCGGTTTGGAAATTGACAAGCTGCTCGAAGAATTGGATGCCTTACACGCCAAAATCAAGGAGCTGACCGACATTCTCGCCGACGACAACAAGGTTCACGACATTTTGCGCGACGAGCTTCTCGAAATCAAACGCCGCTATGGCGACGAACGCCGCACACGTATCGAAGCGGTCGCAAACGAAATCGTTCTCGAAGACCTCATCGAACGCAAGGACTGCGTTATCACCATCTCCAACCATGGCTACATCAAGCGTATGCCGGTAGACACCTACACCGCCCAAAAACGCGGCGGCAAGGGCATTACCGCTATGAGCACCAAGGAAGAGGACTTCGTTCAGAACGTCTTTATCGCCAACAGCCACAATTATATCATGATGTTCTCCAACCTCGGCAAGGTGTTCGTCAAGAAAGCCTATGAACTGCCCGAAGCGTCCCGTACCGCCAAAGGCACCAACCTTATCAACATCGTTGAGCTTGCGCCCGAAGAACAAGTCACGGCCTATGTGCCGCTTGAATCGCTGACCGACGAAAACCTGTATCTGACCATGGTTACCAAAAACGGCGTTATCAAGCGCACCTCGCTTGACCTTTACAAAAACATCCGCCGTGCAGGACTTATCGCCATCAATCTCGATGAGGGCGACGAATTACTGTACGTTCTCAAAACCGACGGCAGCTGCAACATGCTGCTTGCCACGCACAACGGTCTTTCGGTCTACTTCGACGAAAACGACGCGCGTCCGCTCGGCAGAGGCGCACGCGGCGTAAGAGCCATCACGCTTGCCGAAAACGACTTTGTGGTCGGCGCGGTCGCCTGTGCCAAGGATGAAACGCGCACAGTGCTTACCATCACCGAAAACGGACTCGGCAAACGCACCGAGCTTGCCGAATTCTCGCTCCACAACCGCGGCGGCAAGGGCATGAAGTGCCACAACTTAAACAGCCGCACCGGACTTCTCAACGGCATTGCCTTGGTAAGCGACGATGACGACGTTATGCTCATCACCAACACCGGCACCATCATCCGCACCCACGTCGACGAAATTTCGTTAATCGGACGCACCGCTTCTGGCGTTCGCGTCATGCGCACCGGCGACGATGTGAAGATCACCGGCTTTACGGTGGTCGAAAAGAGCGACGAAGACGAAGCCGACGGTACCGAAGACGCAGAAAATGCGGAAACCGCCGAAACGACGGACGAAACCGCAACCGAAGCGGCAGAACCCGAAGCAAACGAATAAAAACGCGGTCATGACGCTTTACATTTACCCAAAGCACAAAACGCATACCCGTGCCGACACCGACCGGCTGATCGCGCAAAGCTTTGCCCGTTTTCAGCCGGATTCGCCCCAAATGCCGGCGATTCGCCGCACCGCAGCCGGAAAGCCCTCGTTTGAAGGCGGCTTTCCGGAACTTGGCGTGACGCATTCCGATTCGGTGGTTATCATCGCTCTTGCCGACACACCGTTCGGCATCGACTGTGAGGACAGGGATCGCCGCGTGAAGCACATGGACGCGCTATGCAAACGCTTTTTCGCGGCAGCCGAACAGGATTTTGTTCGAAACGCCGGTTCGGAAGAGGAAAAAACGCGCCGGTTTCTCGAAATCTGGGTCAAAAAAGAAGCGTATGTCAAATATACCGGCGAAGGCTTAAAAGCCCTATCCGCCGTCGATACCACCACCCTTTCCGGACGCTTTGAAAACCGTTCGGACGAACAACACATTCTTTATATCTATTATCCGTAGTCCTATCCGAAAAGAGGAATTCCCATGGCAGACAAAGTGCCGGTTTTCGGCAAAAGTCTTTTTGACTACATAAACGATGAAAATATGACACAAAATGAAAATGGTGTCAAGATTCCCGGCGACTGCACAAGTGCTTTCGAACGCGCTTTTGCCGACATATCCGAGAAGAAAAACGCGCTTTTGACAATTCCGGCCGGCGATTTTGCGGTGTATAAGCCGTTATGCCTGCCGAGCGGTCTGTTTCTCGATGTGCATCCGCACGCGGAAATCGAGTTTTGCGGATTTGAAACAGACGAAAACGCCGAAAACATCCGCATTCGCGGCGGCGTTTGGCGCTTGCAGGGCGACGCGGCGGACGCGTGTGCCTTTGAGTTTTCGGAAGCACGCGGCATAACGCTTGAAAACGCCAAAATTTACAGCGGACGCGGCGCGGCCATCGGGTTTTGCGGCGGAAACGACATCCGCGTTGAAAACTGCTCGTTCTACGGAATTCCCGGAACAAGCGATACGGCAAGCGCCGGGATTCTTTTCGGCGGCACGTCGGACGAAGCTTCCTTAGAGGGCATTTATGCACACGGCTGTGACCGCTTGATCGAGATTACGCCCGGCTCTTGCTTAAAGCGTTTTTCGGCCAAAGCCGTCACCAGCGACGACTGCCTGTATTTTCTGTACGGCGACCATGCGGACATTCAAAACGCGGTGCTGCATGAGCTTTCGGGCTGTGCACACGCGGATGCGGTCTATTTGGCAGACTGCACGATAGAAAAGCTCGAAATGCGCGGTCTTGATTTATACAACGGCTTTTTCATGTTTGCACGCAACAAAATCGGGAACGTGCGTTTGGAACGCTTCCGCCGCCGCTACGACCTCGACAAAAATGCCGCCACCAAGGCGACCTTATATATTTCCGGGCAGACGTGCGCCATCGCGGCCGACATTGTTTCGCTCGATTCGATTTTGCGCACCGGCAAGCTTTGTCCGAATATCAAGCTTGCGGCTGCACGCCGCTCTTCACCGCTCATCCAGCCGGATACGCCGTTTGTCTATACATTTCACGCGGCGCTTTCCGAAACGGATACCTATATCATGCCGTCCGGCAGCTTTGACGACTTCACCATGACAAAAGCGGCAAAGGACAACTGATTTTCAAACACTTCCGAAAGGATTTCACTCTTTATGTGGTACACCTCCGATTTTAACGATTATGAGCTTTTGGACACCTCCGACGGCGAACGTCTCGAACGCTGGAAGGATATCCTTCTCATCCGTCCCGACCCACAGGTTCTGTGGAAAAATGTGCGCCGCCATCCGCTGTGGACAAAGGCAAACGCGCATTATCACCGTTCCGCCAAAGGCGGCGGCTCTTGGGAGATCAAGCATTTAGACGACGACCTGTTAAACAAAGGCTGGCGCATCGACCGCAAAAAAATGGCGTTTTGCGTGCGGCCGACCGGCTTTAAGCACACCGGCGTTTTCCCGGAGCAGGCGGTCAACTGGGATTTCATTACGGAAAAAATCGAAGGTGCCGGAAGACCGGTCTCGGTTCTCAACCTGTTTGCCTACACCGGCGGCGCAACGCTTGCCGCGGCAAGTGCGGGAGCGTCGGTCTGCCATGTGGATGCCTCAAAGGGCATTGTGGCATGGGCGAAAGAAAACGCGGCACTTTCGGGACTTCGTGACGCGCCCATCCGCTACATTGTGGACGACTGCAAAAAGTTCATCGAACGCGAGATCCGCCGCGGCCACACCTACGACGCCATCATCATGGATCCGCCGTCCTACGGCAGAGGTCCGGGCGGTGAGGTGTGGAAGCTTGAGGACGGTGTGGATGAGCTTGTGTCGCTTGCCGCAAGACTGCTTTCGGACAACGCACTGTTCATGCTCATCAATTCCTACACCGCAGGCCTTTCCGCGTCCACCATGGGCTATCTGTTGGAATTACACGTCCGCGCCTCTCACGGCGGCAAAGTAACTGCCGAAGAAATCGGCATTCCCGTCACCCAAACCGGCGCGATTCTTCCCTCCGGCAGCAGTGCACGGTGGGAAAACGGCTGACCGTTTGCCAAAATGGAAATAACTCATTTTAATCAATATACAGGAGATCTTTCATGGACGACAACAAGAATTTTTCCCGTCCCGACCCGGAAAACCTCCCTCAAACGCCGAATGCGGACAATGCTTCGGAGGCGGCAGACGATATTGACGATGTCATCAAGATTTTTCACAAAGACAACAGCGATATCCATCTGCATAAAGAACAGTCCTTTTCGATTCATGCAAGCACTTCGGGTACGCCGACGCCCACTAAGGTGGATTTTGACGCCGTAAAACCGGTTCCGCCGCGTCCGGTGTCCGATCCTACGCAACGAGCTGTACCGAATGCACCGGATGCTCCGACCGTGCCGAATGTACCGAATATGCCGGGTGCTCCGACCGTGCCGAACCATCCGAACCGTCCGCCGCAGTCAAATGCACCGCGCGCAAACACGCCGCACGCAAGCATTGCCGCGAACACCGAAACGCCGTATGTCAAACCGGCCTCTTCCGGTCGACAGACGCCGTCCAAACGTCCCTCCGCCGGCAGCTCCGCAAGGCAAACTGCCGCTCATGCAGTCAGTTTAGACGATTTCAACCGCGGCGAAAACGCAGCACGCAACGCCAAAAAGCAAAAGAATGACGGAAAAGTCAAGGTTTCTTTCCTCGGCTCGACCTCGTTCGGCGTGGCAAAGCTAATCGTGTATATCGCTTTTGTAGCACTGTGCTCGCTTTTGATTGTCAACACAGTCGTCAATGTCGGAAACGATGTTTTTGCCTTTGTCAAAAAAGACGCAAACGGCAATTCGGTCGCCGAGCTGCGCGAAGATATGAACGTTACGGTGACTCTGCCGGAGGGTGCGACCACAGCCGATGTGGCCGAAATCCTAAAAAAGGCCGGTGTTATCAAGTATCCGAGCGTGTTTGAACAATTCGCCAAGTTCCGCATTTCCAAGCGGTCTTACTTGACCGGCAAGTATTTGACCGGCGAAGTGACCGTCAATCCGCTCATGAACTACGATACGCTTATCAACACGCTTTCCGATTACGAACGCAGCCGCAGCGGCACCGTGCGCATCACCTTCCCCGAAGGCCTTACCGTCAAGGAGATCCTCAAGCTGTTCGAGGAAAACGGTGTCGGCCGGAAGGACGACTTTACCGACGCGCTTCAGAATCATGAATACGATTTCAAATTCTGCAAAAATCTGACCAAGGAAAAGCTGTCCGAATACCGCTTTGACACCAATTACAGCTACCGGTTAGAGGGCTATCTGTTCCCGGACACCTACGATTTCTATTTGGACGAAAATCCGGTTTCCGCCATCAACAAGCTTCTTGTCAACTTCAACAAAAAGTTTGAAGAGGAATTCTATGAACGCTGTGACGAGCTTGGCATGACGGTGGATGAAATCATCACGCTTGCCTCCATGATCGAAAAAGAGGGCAAAAACGCCGAGGATTACTATATCATTTCCTCCGTTTTCCACAACCGCTTAAAGAACAGCGCAAACTTCCCGTACCTCAACTCCGACGCGACCTTACAATATGCCCTTACCGAGCGAAGCGGCCCGTACGGACTCGATACCTCCTTTGACCATCCCTACAACACCTACAAATACAAGGGTCTGCCGCCCGGACCGATCTGCAATCCCGGCACGGAAGCCATCTATGCCGCCCTCTATCCGGAAAAGACCTCGTATTACTATTTCTATACCAAGCGCAACGGCGAGACGGTCTACTCCAAGACCTTTGAAGAACATCAAAACTATGTCAACGCCGACAAAGCGACCGCAAACTGATTTTCACAAAGTCCGGCGGTTCCC
The DNA here is from genome assembly GCA_900546385.1 of uncultured Eubacteriales bacterium. Taxonomy (GTDB): domain Bacteria; phylum Bacillota; class Clostridia; order Oscillospirales; family CAG-382; genus UMGS882. The sequence continues at coordinate 18,109 of URCT01000020.1, forward strand.
GCAAGACAAACCTTCGGGAACCGCTGTTTTGTCTTTTTGCCTTGTCATGCGCCGAAAGGACGATTGCTATGAACAAAAGACCGGAAATCTTAGCTCCGGCAGGAAATTTTGAAAAAATGACCTTTGCCGTCCGCTATGGAGCGGATGCCGTGTATGGTGCCGGAAAGGATTTCGGTATGCGCGCCGCGTCCGAGAATTTTTCGGACGACGAACTGATCCGGGCGGTGAACTACTGCCATGAACGAAACGTGAAATTCTATGTCACGGTCAACATTTTGCCGCACGAAAATGAGCTGCCGGCTTTGGTCGACTATCTCACCTTTTTGGAAACCCGCGTGAAACCGGATGCCCTCATTGTTTCGGATATGGGCGTGTTTTCGCTTGCCAAAACCTATGCGCCGCATATCGACTTACATATTTCCACCCAATCCAGCACCGTCAATTCCGAGGCCTGCAAGCTGTATGCCGCAATGGGTGCGACGCGCGTGGTTCTGGCGCGCGAAATGACGCTTGCCGAAATACGTGCGCTACGAGAAAACATTCCCGAAGACCTCGAGCTTGAAGCCTTTGTTCACGGCGCGATGTGCATATCCTATTCGGGCAGATGTCTGCTGTCCGGCTTTTTCACCGGGCGCGATGCCAACCACGGCAAATGCGCCCAACCCTGCCGTTGGGAATACACGGAAAGCGAGAAAGCGGCCGAAGTCTGCGAGATCAAGCGTCCCGACACGCCGCTGTCCCTTGTGGAGGATGCGCGCGGCACGTATATGTTCAGCTCTAAGGATATGTGCATGATCGAACATATTCCCGAGCTTGTCGAAGCCGGCATCAACAGCTTCAAAATTGAAGGCCGCGTCAAGAGTGCTTATTACACCGCCGTCACAGCCAACGCCTACAAAAACGAATTGAACCGGTATCTTGCCGACAAGACGCACTATACCTTCGACGGTGACAGCCTGTATGAGCTTGAAAGCGTCAGCCACCGCGAATATGCCACCGGCTTTTTCTTTGACGACTGCACGCAAAATGCGCAGATCACCCAAAACGGCGGCTACTTGCGCGACAAAGCCTTTCTTGCCACCGTTTCGGAGATCGACGAAAAAGCCGGCCGTGCGCTTCTTTTGCAGCGCAACAAAGCCTGCGAAGGCGATGTGTGCGAATTGGTTTCGCCCGGCCAAAAATCGGTGCGCTTTACGCTTGCGGATCTGCGTGACACGGACGGCGAAAAAATCGACTCCGCGCCGCACGCCAAAATGCTCTATTCCGTTAAGATGACTGTTCCCATGAAGGTCGGCGACATTGTACGCGGCGCAGAAAGATAACGGATATTCTGCAATTTTTACCGTATGTTCAAATAAAATACAGACTGCGTATTATACTATATAATAGAAGAATTATCGCGCAGTGCGTCCTGCAGAACACGGGAGGAAACCATTTTGAGCAGCTTTTTATACATTCTTTTGGGAATTTTCATGTTTGGTGTGATCATTTTCATTCACGAACTCGGCCATTTTTTATGTGCCAAAGCCTTTCATGTCGCCATCGAAGAATTTGCCATCGGCATGGGGCCGAAGCTTTTTTCGCGCGTCGGCAAGGACGGCGTGCGCTATTCGTTGCGGCTCATCCCCATGGGCGGCTATGTGAGCATGGTCGGGGAGGATGAGGAAAGCGACAATCCGGGTGCGCTCTGCCGCAAGCCGGTCTGGCAGCGCATGATCATCGTTGCGGCGGGAGCCGTCATGAACCTGCTTTTGGGCTTTGTGCTGATGGGCTTTGCCGTCGGCTTTTCGCCGGAGATTTATTCGACCACCATTTCCGGCTTCAACGTGGTGGACAATGCCGGAAACCCGGTGCAGACCGAGGAAATCTTAGGCTTACGTGTCGGCGATACCATCAAAAAAATCGGCTCGCGAAGCATCCATGTGCGCAGCGATTTCATTTACGAAGTGATGTTTTTGAAGGATACGCCGGTGGATATCACCGTGCGCCGTGACGGACAAAACGTCGTTTTGAAGGATGTTTCCTTCCACACCACCTCGGAAAGCGGCGTGACCTTCGGCAATGCCGGGTTTATCCGCACGACTGCCTTGAAAAAGACAGCTCCCGAAATTGTGCGGCAAGCCGTGTTCCAGTCGTTTTCCACCATCCGAATGCTGTGGACGTCCATCTTGAACACGGTCAAGGGCGAATACGGCAAAGAGGCTCTGTCTGGACCGGTCGGCGTGATCGGCGAGGTCAAGGAGACCGTATCGGTTGGCTGGGATGCGTTTCTGTTTCTGGTGGTCATGCTCACCATCAACGTCGGCATGGTCAATCTTCTGCCGCTGCCGGCACTCGACGGCGGAAGGCTCTTCTTCATGCTCATTGAACTGATCCGCGGAAAGCCGGTCAATCCGAAATATGAGGGCTATGTCCATGCGGCAGGACTTGTGCTGTTAATGGGCTTAATGATTTTTATCACCTACAACGACATTGTACGGATTTTTTTCAAATAATTTCAGAAAAGAGGAACCGCTTTGAGTCATTCGGAATATAAAAACCGCCGCCAAACACGCGAAGTGAAAATCGGAAACGTCACAATCGGCGGAAACGCTCCCATTGCCATCCAATCCATGACCTTCACCAAAACAAGCGACCGCGAAGCCACGCTTGCCCAAATTTTAGAGCTTGAAAAGGCCGGCTGTGAGATCGTACGCTTTTCCGTGCCGGATGAAGCCTGCGCGGCAAGCATTCCGTTTCTGAAAGAACACACGCACGTGCCGCTTGTGGCGGATATCCATTTCAATTACCGGCTTGCGCTGCTTGCCGCCGAATACGGCATCGATAAAATACGCATCAATCCCGGCAACATCGGCGACAAAGAGCGTGTGCGGCAGGTGGTAGAGGCCTGCAAAAAGCGGAATATTCCCATTCGTATCGGTGTCAACGGCGGTTCGCTCGAAAAGCACATTCTTGCAAAATACGGTTCTCCCACGCCGAAAGCACTTTGCGAAAGCGCGTTATACCACGTCGGCTTGCTCGAAGAATTCGATTTTCACGACATTGTCGTTTCAATCAAATCCAGCGACGTGCGCACCACCATCGCCGCGAACCGCCTTTTTGCCGAACGCACCGATTACCCGCTTCATTTAGGCGTTACCGAAGCCGGAACCGAGCGTATGGGGTTAATAAAATCCAGCATCGGACTCGGTTCACTGCTTGCCGACGGCATCGGCGACACCATCCGCGTTTCCCTCTCGGACGACGTGACCAAGGAGGTTGCGGCGGCAAAGGACATTCTGTTTGCGCTCGGACTGCGTAACGGCGTGAAGATCGTTTCCTGCCCGACCTGCTCACGCTGCAACATCGGCGTATTTGACGCGGCCAAACGCTTAGAGGAAGCCTTAAAGGACAAGCCGTGGAACATGACGGTGGCCGTCATGGGCTGCGCGGTCAACGGACCGGGTGAAGCAAGAGAAGCCGATATCGGCGTTGCCGGCGGCAACGGAAACGCACTGCTTTTCAAAAAAGGCGAGATCGTGCGTTCCATCGACGCGGATAAAATTTTCGAAACGCTTCTCGAGGAAGCCGAAAAGCTGCATAAAGAGTAAGAAACCAACTGACACGGCAAAAACACGCAAAGGAGCCGGAATCATGGCGATGACCTTTTACGAAAAATTCAAAAAATACGCGCCGACCGACGCCGAGCGTGAAATACTCGATCACATCACCGCCTTCACGCCCAAGGTGGACGTGGAAAATCGCTATATCAGCGTGTATGCGGATTTTGATGCCTACATACCGCCGCACAAATTCGACGCAATCGAACAGAATATCCGCACAACCTATGAGTTAAACTGCATGAGCTTACATCCGTCCTATGTCAACACGGCGTTCGATATCCGCTACATGGATGCCGTCTTTTATGAGCTTGCCAAGCTCACAGCACGCGGACTCGGCTTTTTTAACGGCGCCGAAACCGCTCTCGAAGGCGCGGATATCACACTCGGCGAAAACGAAACCTTACATATTTCCCTCAAAAACGGCGGCAAGGAATTACTCTTGTATTCCGAATGCGACAAGCTGATTTCCGACGTCATCTTCCGGATGTTCGGCAAACGCTTTGCCATTGATTTTTGCGGCGTTACCAAGCTCAACTACGAGGATTTCATTCCGCCGCCCATGCCGTATGTTGCGCCGCCGCGCTCCAAAGAAGAGATCGATGCGGAAAATATCGAAAAAGCCGCCGCCATCACAAATTCCGTTTCTTCGGTCGATGTCAAAACCGAAATCGATGCGCTTCATGCCAAAATCACGGTCGGCGAAATGTGCTTTGACATTTCGGACATCAAAGATGTCCACGGCCGCATCAAAAGCTTGGATGTCACGCCGCTGCGTGCCCTAACGCTCGAATCCGAAAATTTCACAATCTGCGGCGTGGTCTTTTCGTTCCAAAAGAAACTGACGCGCAAAGAGGACCGCTACATCGTGTCGTTCTACGTGACCGACAACGATTCGTCGGCGGTGGTCAAATGGATTTACGACGCCGAGCGCGACGCGGACTATGCGTGCATCAAGGATGGAGCCGCCGTCATGCTCCGCGGCAGTATGCAGATGGATAAATTCGAAAACATCCCGGTCATCCGTCCGTCAGCCATTGCGCTTATCAAACGGCAGAAAAAGACCGATACTGCCGAAAAAAAGCGTGTCGAACTGCACCTACACACCACGCTTTCCACCATGGATTCCACCTTTTCGCCGGAGGCTGTGGTCGAAACGGTCTCTCGGTTCGGACATACAGCCGTCGCCATCACCGACCACGGCAATTTGCAGGCATATCCCGAAATCATGACCGAAGCCGAAAAGGTCAGCGCCGATTTCAAAATCATTTACGGCATTGAATCCTACTTTGTGGACGACACCGCCACGGCGGTGTTCGGAAGCGGTGCCGCGCAGATCGATAAAGACACGTTTTGCGTCTTTGATATCGAAACCACCGGTCTTTCGGTCAAGGACTGCGCCATCACCGAAATCGGTGCGGTGCTGTACCGCGGCGGCGAAATTCTCGACACCTTCGAGAGCTTTGTCAATCCGCATATGCCCATCAGTGCCAAAATCTCAGAGCTGACCGGCATTACCGACGACATGGTAGCCGACGCGCCGGACATAAGCGAGGTTTTGCCGAAGTTTTTGGCGTTTGCCGGAGAAGCGGTTTTCGTGGCGCACAATGCGAACTTTGATATCGGCTTTATCCGTCATGCGGCCGAAGAATGCAGTATTCCCTTTGCGCCGACTTTTATCGACACGGTCGCGCTTTCACGCTATTGCAACGACGATCTGAAAAAGCATACGCTTGACGCGGTGGCCGACTATTTCGGTCTCGGTGATTTCAACCATCACCGCGCATTTGAGGATGCGCATATGCTTGCGCTCATTTTTGCAAAGCTGTGCGAAAAGCTTGCCGGAGAGGGCATTCACGACCTTGCCGGCTTAGTCACCGCCATGAGCGGCCAATGCGACCCGAAGAAACTAAAGAGCTATCACCAAATTATTTTAGTCAAAAACAAAACCGGCTTAAAAAACCTGTACAAGCTCGTTTCGTATTCCTATCTCAACTATTTTCACCGCGTGCCGCGCATTCCCAAAACCGTGTTAACTGCTCACCGCGAAGGGCTTATCATCGGCTCGGCCTGTGAGGCGGGCGAGCTGTATCAAGCCGTGCTTTCGGGCAAACCGTGGAACGAGCTGTGCGACATGGCAAAATTCTACGATTATCTTGAAATCCAACCGCTCGGCAACAACCAATTTATGATCGATACGGATATCGTTTCCGGCAAAGAACGGCTCATCGAGATCAATAAGACCATCATCAAGCTCGGCGATGAGCTTGGCATTCCGGTGGTTGCCACCGGCGACGTGCATTTCAACGAAAAAGCGGACGGCATTTACCGCAAAATCCTGCTTGCCGGTCAGAAATTCAAGGACGCTGACCGCGATATCCCGCTTTATATGCGCACGACCGAGGAAATGCTTGCCGAATTCGACTACTTAGACCCGGACAAGGCCTATGAAGTGGTCGTCACCAACACCAATCTCATTGCCGACCAAATCGAAAGCATCCGTCCGATTCCGCCCGGCTCTTTCCCTCCGCACATGGACGGTGCCGAAGAAGAGCTGACAAACAGCTGCTATGAGCTTGCCAAAGAGCTGTACGGCGACCCACTTCCGGAAATCGTGGAAAACCGCTTAAAGCGCGAGCTGACGCCGATCATCGACCACGGCTTTGCCGTTTTGTACGTCATTGCGCGCCGCCTCATCAAGTACAGCGAAAAGAACGGCTATTTGGTCGGTTCGCGCGGCTCGGTCGGTTCGTCGTTTGTTGCGACCATGGCCGGCATCACCGAGGTCAATCCGCTTGTCCCCCACTATCGCTGCCCGAAATGCAAATACAGCGAATTCATCACCGACGGTTCGGTCGGCTCGGGCTTCGACCTGCCCTCCAAGGCCTGCCCGAAATGCGGCGAAACCATGATCGGCGACGGGCACGACATTCCGTTTGAGACTTTCTTAGGCTTTAAGGGCGACAAATCGCCGGATATCGATTTGAACTTTTCCGGCGATGTGCAGGGCAAGGTGCATAAATACACCGAGGTGCTTTTCGGTGCGGAAAACGTGTTCCGCGCCGGAACGCTCGGCACGCTTGCCGACAAAAACGCCTACGGCTATGTCAAACGTTACTTAGAGGAACGGGGACTAACCGTCAACAAAGCCGAGGAACAACGCCTTGCCAACGGCTGCACCGGCGTCAAAAAAAGCACCGGTCAGCATCCGGGCGGCATTGTGGTTATTCCGAAAGAATACGACGTTTACGACTTTACGCCCGTCCAACACCCGGCCGACGACCCCAAAAGTGACATTGTCACCACGCACTTTGCCTTCAAATTCTTGCATGACACGATTTTGAAGCTGGATCTTCTCGGCCATGATGTGCCGACCAAATACAAAATGATGGAAAAGTTTTCGGGATTAAACGTTCTCGACCTTCCCATGAACGACCCGGAGGTTATGGAGCTTTTCATTTCCACCAAATCCATCGGCGTGGAGCCGGAGGACATCGACAGCGAAGTCGCCACCTTCGGACTTCCCGAATTCGGCACCAAATTCGTGCGGCAGATGATCGTGGAATCCAAGCCCAAGAACTTCACCGACTTACTTCAGATTTCCGGCCTTTCGCACGGCACGGACGTGTGGCTCGGCAACGCACAAGAGTTAATCCACAACGGCATCTGCACCATTAGCGAGGTTATCGGAACACGCGACTCCATCATGACCTACTTAATCCACAAGGGACTTGACCCGTCGCTTTCCTTCAACATCATGGAAATCACCCGAAAAGGCAAGGCAAAATCCAAGCTTACGCCCGAAATGGTGGAGGAAATGAAGCGGCATGACGTGCCGGATTGGTACATCGACAGCTGCTTCAAAATCAAATATATGTTCCCGAAAGCGCACGCCGTCGCTTACGATATGTCGGCACTGCGCCTCGGCTGGTTCAAGGTGCATATGCCGCAGGTGTTCTATGCGGCGTTCTTATCGGTCGCGCCCGGCGGCTTTGACGCGGATATCGTCACAAAGGGCAAGGACAACATCAAAGCGGTGCTTCGCGAGATCGAAGCCAAAGGCAAGGACGCTTCGCAGAAAGAAACCGACATGATTGCCACGCTTCAATTGTGCAACGAGGCCTGCGCGCGCGGATTTGTCTTCTTGCGGCCGGACATCAAAAAGTCCCACAGCTTCCACTTCTTACCCGAGGGCGAAAAGGGCATTCGCTGCCCGTTTTCCTCCATGGGCGGACTCGGAGAAGCCGCCGCCGAAAGCCTATACAACGCCTGCCAAGGCGCGGAAATTCTGTCAGTCGAGGATCTGCGCACACGCGCGCAGGTCTCCAAGGCTGTTATTGAGATTTTGCGCAAAAACGGCGTTTTGGACGAATTAAGCGAAACCAACCAATTGACCATGTTTTAACCCGCCGCCCAAGGAGGTATGCCATGACCGTTATCGAGCTGTTTGATCATTCACCGCTGCAAAATCTGTCCGGCGCACTGAATTTTCCGGCCGATCGGGTAATTTTTGTCGGCACCAACCGCCGAAAGCTGGAAGCGCACCTTGCCGTCTATCAGGCACTTCTTGCCCGGTTTCGCCCGACAGCGCATATCGACCTTGCGCCTGTGCCGAAATACGATCTGTCCGCCGTCGTCGCGCTCCTTTGCCGCATTGCCGAGACCGACAAGTCCGTCATTTTCGACGTTTCCGGCGGTGACGACTACATTCTTGCCGCGGCAGGCGTTGCCTATGAAAAATGCCGTGAAAAAGGGTTTGACGTGCGTCTGTCGCATTTCAGTGTGCGTTCGGGCCGCTTTGCCGGACTTGACCGTATAAAAGCCTTTTCCGAAACACGCATTGAGCTGACCTGCGATGAGGTGATTTCACTGCACGGCGGCGCAATCGTCTATGCCGAGCAAAAGAAAAACGGCACGATGCGCTGGGATTTTTCCGACCGCGGCTTCGGCGCGGATGTGTTGACGCTGTGGCAGCTCTGCCGTGCCGACTGTCGGGATTGGAACCGCAAGGGCGCGATGATGGGCGAATGGGAGGGCTTGTGCGATGCCCGGCTTCGTGACCCGAAGACCGTGCCGAGCGACGTGGCCGTTTCCTACGACCGCTTGCGCGAAAGCGGAAAGCGATACTTGGCAAACGCACTTCTTCCGCACCTAAAGGTGCTTGCTTCACATGGATTCATCGAAAATCTGCAAAATACCGAAGAGGCATTGTCGTTTTCGTACAAAAGCCGCCAGATCCGTGCCTTGTTGGTAAAAGCCGGCACGGTTTTGGAGCTTGTCACCTATCTTGCCGCCAAAAATGTCAAAACCGCCGCCGGACGCTATCTCTACAACGATGCCCGCACCGGCGTGGTGCTCGATTGGGACGGCAACATCCACGCCGACAATCCCTCCTTTCCGGACACCGAAAACGAGATTGACGTGCTTCTTGTGCGCGGCATGATTCCCGTGTTTATCTCCTGCAAAAACGGCTCGACCGATGAAAACGAATTGTACAAGCTTTCCGCCGTCGCCGAGCATTTCGGTGCAAAATTTGCACATAAGGCACTCATCGCCACCGATTTGCAAAAAAACTATACCTCTCTTGCCCGTTTCACCGACCGTGCGCGTGAAATGGGCATCACCGTCATCGACGGCGTACACAAAATGACCGCGAGCGAATTCTGCCGTCAAATCGGCTCGCTTGCCGCAAGGTAGGATACCCATGGAACTGCTTCTGTTACACAACGAAAAAAACTATGTCGTCGCCGTCAAACCGCGCGGCGTTCTGTCGCAATGCGCGTCAAGCGTCACCGGAAACGTGCCGGACATGGTGAAGCTGCTGTCCGAGAGACTGCAAGCGGACATTTTTCCGGTGCACCGGCTCGACCGCGAAACAGCCGGCGTGATGGTTTACGCCAAAAACAAGCGTGCCGCGGCGGCTTTTTCCGCGCTTGCCGCCCAAAACGGCCTTGACAAGCGGTATCTTGCCGCCGTAACGGGAAAACCCGAACCGCCGTCCGGCGAAATGCGCGACTTTTTATACCACGACGTGCGCAAAAACAAAAGCTATGTGGTCTCGCGCAAGCGTGCCGGTGTCAAAGAGGCGCTTCTCGATTACGCGCTTCTCGACACGCGAATGTATGCCGAAAGCCTTATTTCGCTTGTACGCATTCATCTGCACACCGGACGCACCCATCAGATCCGCGTGCACATGGCAAGCATTGGTCATCCGCTGCTTGGCGACACGCTGTATTCCAGCGGAAAGAGTCCCTACAAGCTGCAGGGGCAGACGCTTCATGCCATGACGATCGGCTTCATTCATCCGAGAACCAGAGAGTACATGGAGGTTACGGCGCCTCTTCCAGAATATTTTGAAAAAATTCTAAAAGATTTGCGATAATTTCAAAAAATAATTCCGTTTTTCAAAAAAATGTATTATAATATATTCATAGAATGTTAGGAAAGGCGGGATCTTTTATGGGCAACAAAATCTATACCATTGGTCGTGAATTTGGCAGCGGGGGAAGAGAAATCGGCGAAAAGCTTGCGGAACGTCTTGGAATTAAGCTCTACGACAAAGAATTGTTACAGCAGGCGGCAAAGGAAAGCGGTTTCTGCGAGGAGATTTTCGAGAATCATGATGAGAAACCGACCAGCAGCTTTTTGTATTCCCTGGTCATGGATACATATTCGCTGAACGGCTATCATTCGGCACCGTTTCTCGATATGCCTTTAAACCACAAAGTGTTCCTGGCGCAGTTTGATACCATCAAAAAGATTGCAGAGCGGGAATCCTGCGTGATTGTCGGAAGATGCGCCGATTACGCATTATCGGACAAT
>URCT01000021.1 GCA_900546385.1 uncultured Eubacteriales bacterium
CCTCGGCGTGTTTTTGCGGTACTTTTTGCACGCCGCAAAAAGTACCAATCCGTTCTCTTTGCAGAGAACATCGAGGTTTTACAAACCTCGATTCAGCTCGCCACAATGGCGGCTTCGCACAAACAAAATTAAAACCTTTCCCAAAGGGAGATTCGAGGTTCTGCAAACCTCGAATCAGCGCACACAAACAAAAACTTCGCACAAACCCAATTAAATCCTTTTGCCGCTCTGTGGCCTCTCCGCCGCCTTGCGGCGATTTCTTTCTCCTACTTTTTGTAAAGTACAAAAAGTAGGGCAAAAAACTTTTCCGCCTTGCGACAGGCTGAGGGAACGGCTCAAAACAGCCGTTCCCGTTTTCTTTGCGGCAGATCGACATTTTTTCAAAAATGCTCTTGATTCTGCCGGTAAAGTGTGCTATAATCCAATAAATACAATCAAAATGCCTACGTATGCATTTTTTTGCTTACGCAGCCGGTTAGAAAGGACTGCTTTTTTCATGACATTCGAATTTTCCAATAAAGTAAAGGACTTAAAACCGTCCGCTATCCGCGAGATTTTCAAATCGCTCACCGATCCGAGCGTGATCTCCTTTGCCGCCGGCAACCCGTCGCCGCTCTCGTTCCCGGTGGACAAGCTGCAAAAATTAGCCAACGAGATTTTTGAAACGGAATCCGCCAAATCCCTCCAATACGGCATCACCGAGGGCTACGCACCGCTAAGAAAGCAGGTTGCCGAACGCCTTGCCTCCAAATTCGGCATCGGGCGCGATTACGATATGACGGTCATCACCTCCGGTGGTCAACAGGGCATTGACCTTGCCTGCAAGGTGCTATGCAACGAGGGCGATACGGTTATCTGTGAAAATCCCAGCTTTATCGGCGCACTCAATGCCTTCCGCTCCTATGGCGTTAACTTAAAAGGCCTTGACGTCGGCAAGGACGGTATTGACCCGAACGAGCTTGAAAACATCTTAAAGACCGATAAAAAGGTCAAGCTCATTTACCTCATCCCGACCTTCCAAAACCCGGCCGGCATCACCATGTCGCTTGAAAAGAGAAAGACTGTGCTGGCACTTGCCAAAAAGTACGGCGTTGTGATTTTGGAGGACAACCCGTATGGTGAGCTGCGCTTTGCCGGAACGGATATTCCCACTATCAAAAGCATGGACGACGAGGGCGTTGTGCTGTATTGCGGCTCGTTCTCGAAAATATTGTCCGCCGGTATGCGCGTCGGCTTCCTTTGCGGTCATGAAGAGCTTGTCGGCAAGATCGTAGTCGTCAAGCAGACCAATGACGTTCATACCAACCTGTTTTTCCAAATGCTTTGCTCAAAATTCATCGAAACGTATGGGCTTGACGACCACATTCGCTCGATCAACAAGCTGTACGGTGAAAACTGTGCCGTCATGCTTGACGCCATGGACAAGACCTTCCCGAAATCCGTGACCTATACGCGTCCCGAAGGCGGTCTGTTCTTATGGGTGACGCTGCCGGAGGGCACGGACATGAAGGATTTTCTTGCACGCACCATTGCCGCCAAGGTCGCTGTCGTGCCGGGGGCTACCTTCCTTCCCGAGCCGGATAAAGCCTGCTATTCATTCCGCATGAATTATTCCATGCCGACGGTCGAACAGATTCGCACCGGTGTCAATGCGCTTGCCGGTGTGATGAAGGACATGGGCTTATAAAAACGTTTATACAGAGAGGAAACAACAATGGCAGAAGAAAAGAAACTTGCACCGGAAACGCCGGTTGAAAAAGAGACCAAAAAACGCATCTTTTCGGGCGTTCAACCCAGCGGCATTCTCACGCTCGGCAACTATATCGGCGCTATCCGCAACTGGGTGGGACTCCAAGAAAACTATGACTGTATGTACTGCATGATGGATTTGCACGCCATCACGGTTCGCCAAGTTCCGGCGGATTTAAGACGCCGCACCATGGAGGGCCTTGCGCTGTATATCGCCTGCGGCATCGATCCGAACAAGAGCATTTTGTTCGTGCAGAGCCACGTTCCGGCACACGCCGAGCTTGCGTGGATTTTAGGCTGCTATACCGGCTTTGGCGAATTGTCGCGCATGACCCAGTTCAAGGATAAATCCCAAAAACACGCCGATAATATCAATGCCGGCCTTTTCACCTATCCGGTGCTTATGGCGGCCGATATTTTACTCTATCAGACCGACCTTGTTCCGGTCGGTGCCGACCAAAAGCAGCACGTGGAGATCACGCGTGACATTGCCGGCCGCTTCAACAGCATTTACGGCGATGTGTTCACCATTCCCGAAGCGTACATTCCCAAAACCGGTATGAAGGTCAATTCGCTTACCGACCCGACCAAAAAGATGAGCAAATCCGATCCGAATCCGGCATCGTATGTGGCCATCATTGAAAGCCGCGACGATACCATCCGCAAGATCAAGCGCGCCGTGACCGATTCCGACAGCGTGGTCAAATACGCGCCCGGCAAGGACGGTATCAACAATCTTATGAGCATCTATTCGGTCTTTACCGGCAAGAGCTTTGACGAGATTGAGCGCGAATTCGACGGCAAGGGCTACGGCGATTTCAAGGCAGCTGTCGGCGAGACCTGCGCGGACGGTTTGGAAAGCGTAAGAAACGAGTATGCGCGTCTTGTCGGCGATAAGGCGTATTTGGAGAGCCTTATGAAGGACGGCGCGGAAAAGGCTTCGTATTTTGCCGCCAAAACCTTGCGTAAGGTCTATAAAAAGGTCGGCTTCTATCAGACAAAATAAGCGGCGCATCCGAACGGCACGCACAACCAACAACTTTGAGAGGAACTTTTGTTTATGTTTGAAATGTACGGCTCCGTGTTCAACACGGTCTACGGCATTGTTTTGGCGTTTATCTGCGCCTTCTTCATCTCGGTGACCTCCACGCCCGTGGTACGCACGCTTGCGTTCAAATGCGGCGTGACGGATATCCCGAAGGATAACCGCCGGATGCACAAAAAAGAAATGCCGCTCATGGGCGGCGCGGCCATTTTCCTTGCCTTTACGGTCACGGTGCTCATTTTCTGCAAACCGACCGTGCAGACAATCGCCATGCTTGTCGGCAACCTCATCATTGTCATTACCGGCATCATCGACGATAAGTACGATATGAACGCGTTTGTCAAGCTGTTTTTGCAGATCGCGGCTTCTGTCGTTGCGGTCGGCGGCGGCATTGTGTTCGAGCAGATCAATCTGTTCGGCTACGATATCGCATTCGGCTCGCTTGCACCGGTTGTGACCGTGCTTTGGATCACCGCCATCACCAACGCCGTCAACCTCATCGATGGCCTTGACGGCCTGTCCTGCGGCGTTTCCACCATTTCGGCCACCACGCTGTTATTCACCCTGCTGCGCACCGATACCGACATCAACGTCATCTGCATGATCGCGATTTTGGTCGGCGCGTGCATGGGCTTCTTACCGTTCAATTTCAACCCGGCGCGCATTTTCATGGGCGATACCGGCGCGCTGTTTCTCGGCTACACGCTCGGCGTGCTGTCGATTCAAGGCTGCTTTAAGCTCAACGGCATGGTGTCGTTCTGGGTGCCGATTCTCATTTTTGCTCTGCCGCTTGCCGATACGACCTTTGCGTTCCTACGCCGCATTCTGACCGGCAAAAGCCCGTTCCATGCGGACAGAGGCCATCTGCACCATAAGCTCATCGACAAGGGCTTTGACCAAAAGCACGCGGTCATGATTCTTTACGCTGTCAGCGGTATGCTCGGCATTTCGGCGATTCTGTTCTCCTTCGGTTGGACGGTCAAGGCACTCATCGTCGCGGCTGCCGCCATTGCCATTCTGTACGGAAACTTGAACTTCTCGTTTGAACGAAAGGATATTTCCGAAAAGCAGGCGGCGCAGATCGAACACGATACGCCCGACGCACCGGAAAAGCCCTAAGCCGCAAAAGCCCTCTTGTCCGTCAAAAAACCGAAAGGAGGAAAAACGCGTGAAGGAAAAAGTCAAAAGCGCCTTGTTTTCGCTGTTAAACGTGCTGCTTGTGGCCGCCGTATTGCTTTTTATCTTAATCGGCCTTGCCAAAATCGGGCTTATCGACCTTCCGTCGTTTTTCGCGCCTTTTTTCGGGAAAGATCCGAATGCTTCGACCGAACCGTCGGATAACGGCCTTTCCGCCATTTTGAAGCCCGACACGGCACGCGACGGCTTTACGGTCGTCAAAGCCGAAATGACGCCGGAAAGCGTCCGTACCATGCTAAGCGCGCTCACGCCCAAAAAGACCTATGCGCATGACTTGGAATACACGGTGTATTCCGGCAATGTCGGCTCTTCGCGGCGCGTGGTGTTATACCGGCTGAACGACGCGTATTTGGCCTATTATGTATCTCCGGGAGCCGGTGCCTATAAGCAGGTGTTCGAAAAGGACGGCACCACCTCCATCAGCGTGTCTCGCCATAACGAAACGCATACCGCTGCCTATCCGACCGGCGACATCGACTTTGCCGGCGAAATCGGCGTGATCCTTACCCATGAGGACTTTCTGAAAACCGCCGGTGACGACGGCTATACCTATTCGCTGGTTTCGGGCGACGACGGCACGTTGATGCTCATCACCTTCACCTCCCAAAGCGGCACATATACGCAAACGCAGACGTATAAGCTGAACCTCGATTACGGCATTGTCACCGAAGCCTGGTGCTACGAAAACGATAAGCTCATCTATGCCTTATCCACCGGTCGCCTTGCCGAACGCATCGAACCGGATTTTGCCATTCCGCAGGAATTTTCCGATTTGCTGCCCGATGCGCTTAAAACGCTGCTTGCCTCCGGAACGGACGTGCCGGAAGTTTATCCCGATCCGACCGAAACTCCGGCAGCGTAACGCTGCACTACAGTAGCAGCAAGACCGCCAGTAAAAGCGGGATCAGCTTGTCGTTTTCGCTGTCGCCGTCGGTCAAAAAGAACACAATGAGTAATAAGAGCAGTATGTCGCCGCCGTCGGAAATGCCGAACAGCTTCTGCAAGGGACATTCCTTGGAGGGCGGCTTTGCACACGGCGTTTGATCGCCGCGCGGCATTCCTTCGGGCGCACGGCAATCTTCCGGCTTCGGCGCACAGACCGAGACCGAACCGCCCGGAGCGCACGTGCCTTCGGCAGGCTTTTCGCCGACCGGCTTTCCGGTGCAGGTGCGGCTTTCCGCCTGACCGGCACTCCGCCTTAAAAATTCTTCTTTGGCATAGGCGTCCTCAAATGCACGAACCGTGCCGCTCTTGTTTTGTGGAAATTCGCGTGCGTACATGGTTTTGTCCCCTTCCGCTATCCTAACAGCGTATTTTTATAGTTGTTCAACAATCCCGCCACACTCAACGCGCGTACCAATCCGTCCACGCGCTCTTTTTTTGCATCGTTGACATACGGACGGATGGCCTTTAGAAGCGTGATGCGCCTGTCGGGCGTGCCTTTTCCGGATAACAGCGCACCGAGCGGCGCAGAGGGCGAAATGCCGCTTGCGGCAGGCAGCATGGCCGCCGCTTCCTGCGCTTCCGGCGCATGGGGCTTTGTTGGCGGTACGGAGGATTCGGAAAGCGCGGCGTTTTCCGGTTCCTTCTGCGGCAGCACATCGCTTTCCGGCGCAGAGCTTTCCGGCGCACTGCCTGCCAATAGCTGCGAAAGGCCGCTTCCGCCAAAGCTTTCGACCATGCTTGCAATACGCTCTAAGGTTTCCGGATTGCTTAACAGAGCTTTGATTTGTTCGCTTGAAATGTCGGCCATGGCGATCCTCCTTTAAGCTTGATCGTTCTCGATGCGCCGGGCGATTTCGGAGGCTGCCTGCGGACTGATTTTGCTTAACATCTCGTTGATCTGCTCGGCACTCAACGCTTTTAGCATTCCGCGAAGCCGTGCCACATCGGAAAGCGCGGCGGAGGTGCTTCGCGCGTCCGCTCCGGCAGCCACGGCGGCGGACGAAACCTTGCGGCGAAGCTCCTCATCCGAGAGGGCTAACAGCTTTTGAAGCTTTTCGTTATCAAGCATAGAATTGACTCCTTTATGAAAAAATCGAGCGGTTAGATCCGTTTGCTACAGTATATGCCGCTTTTTCGGAATATGACCTCTTGCGCGTTTTTCAAATACAAAAAAGAAAGAGCCGAATGCCATGAAAATTCTTGTTTTTTCCGATACACACCGCAAAACCGAACCGATGGCGCAGATCATCCGCGCGAACGTCGGCAAGGTCGATTTGGTCATCCATTTGGGCGATAACTATACCGATCTTGCCGAAATCCGCGACGATTTTCCGCAGGTCGCTTTCCTTGGCGTCTGCGGCAACTGTGATCTGTTCGTCAGCAGCCGCTATCCCGTTTCCGATACCGTGTCGCTCGAAGGACATAAAATCTTTTTCACGCACGGACATAAATACGACATCCGCGTGGCGGATACGGTTCTCGGCTTCGAAGCCAAAAAAGCCGGTGCGGACATCGTGTTATACGGTCATACGCACGTCGGCGCGTACTATGAAAAAAACGGATTAACCTTTTTCAATCCCGGAAGCCTTTCCGAGCCGCGCGACGGCAAAAAAGGCTCTTACGGCGTTATCACGCTTTCGCCCGAAAAATGTACCTTCGAACACCGGTATTACGACCCCAAAGCATAAAGGAGAATCTTCATGACCTACCGCGTTCCCAAAAAAGATAAAAAAGCATCGCTAACGGCATTGCTTGCGGCGATTTTTTCCGTGCTGTGCTTTGCCTTTTCCTCGTTTATGACCGCACCTGTGGCGTACCAGCTGACCGGCCTTGTGCTTGCCGTTGCCGCGTTGCAGGTTTACATGAAATTTGTCCAAAGCGGCTATGTGTATGAGGTGACGGAAAACGACCTGCGCGTCCACAAAATCACCGGCAAGAAGAGTACGACCGTGTGCTCCATGAGCCTTGAAGAATCGCTCACCGGCGTGTTAAGTGCCGCCTATGCCGCCAAAAACGCCGCAAAACTGCCCAAAAACACCATTTCTCTCAATTTCTGCCAAAACCTTTTTTGTGAGGATTTCGCCGTATACTATTTCAATTTCAACGGCCGGGTGGCAAAACTAAAATTCGAGCCGGACGCGGCCTTTGCCGAAAGCGTCAACAAAGCCATCGCCGCCGCCAAAAAACGCGCCGCGGCCTATGCCGCCTTCGGCGAACCGGAACAGTCTGCAAAAGAACCTTCTTCGGACGAAAACGACTAAACCAACGAAACGGAGTATCGCACCATGGAAAACAAACAGGTCATTCTTCTCAAATACGGCGAAGTGGTCTTAAAAGGCCTTAACCGCCGCTATTTCGAAAAAATACTCGAACGCGACGCGGCAAAACGCCTGCAAAAATGCGGCAATTACAGCCTGACGACCGCCCAATCCACCATGTATATTTCGCCGCTCGACGATGCGGCGCGGCTGAATATCCAAGCGACCGCCGAAGCCTGCGCCAAAATTTTCGGCGTCGTGTCGGTCTGCATCGCCGAAGAACTGCCCAAAGATACCGATATCATCCTTGCATTTGTCGGCGATTATGTGAAACGCGTCAAAGGCGCGGCCAAAACCTTTAAGGTGACCGGCAAGCGTTCGGATAAGCGTTTTCCGCTGACCTCGCCCGAGCTTGCGGCACTGTGCGGCGCGAAAATTTTGGAAGCCAATCCCGATTTGACCGTCGATGTCAATAAGCCGCAGCTTGACGTGCGCGTCGAAATCCGCGATTTTGCCGCCTATGTTCACGCCGGTTTCATGCCGGGCGCAGGCGGTATGCCGGCCGGAAGTGCGGGCAAGGCGGTGCTTCTTCTGTCGGGCGGCATCGACAGCCCGGTGGCCGGCTACTTATGCGCCAAGCGCGGCGTAAAGCTTGAAGCACTGCATTTCGACAGCTTCCCGTATACCAGCGAACGCGCGCGCCAGAAGGTGGTTGACCTTGCTTCGGCCATGGAGGATTCTTGCGGTGAAATCCGGATGCACGTCATTTCCTTAACCGAGATTCAAGAAACCATCAAGCGCGACTGCCGCGAGGATTACTTTACGCTGCTTTTGCGCCGCTTTATGATGCGGCTTGCCGAACGCGCAGCCGCAAGCGTTGAAGCGAAAGCTCTTATCACCGGCGAAAGCCTCGGCCAGGTCGCAAGCCAAACCATGCCGGCTCTTGCTGTGACCGGAAACGCCGTGCAGCAGCTGCCGGTTCTCCGGCCGCTCATTGCCCTCGATAAAGAGGAAATCATCCAAATCGCACGCAAAATCGGCACGTTCGATATTTCCATCGAACCGTTTGAGGATTGCTGCACGGTGTTCACGCCGCGCCATCCCGTGACCAATCCGATTTTGGAAAAAGTGTTGAAAGAAGAAGCAAAGCTCGATGTGGACGGCCTTTGCGACCGTGCCTTTGAAAAAATGGAAAGTGTGGTGCTTGGAAAAGCATGAACGCGGAAATTTTGTGTATCGGCACCGAGGTGCTTATCGGCGACATTGTCAACACCAACGCCGCCTATCTCGGCAAACGCCTTTCGGAAACCGGTTTTAACGTCTATTATCACACGGTCTGCGGCGATAATCCGGCGCGCATGACCGAATGTATGCAGCTTGCGCTCTCCCGGAGCGATCTTGTGTTCATCACCGGCGGCCTTGGCCCGACCTATGACGATATTACCAAAGAGGTGGCCGCCAAGCTTTTCGGCCTGCCGCTTGTCGAGCATCCGGAAATTCTCGAACGTCTGCAAGCCTATTTTGCGTCGCGCGGCCGCGTGATGACCGCAAACAACCGCAAACAGGCGCTTCTTCCGCAAGGCGCGCATATTTTCGAAAACCGCTTCGGCACCGCCGACGGACTTGCCGTGACCGACGGCAAAAAGACGCTTATCCTCATGCCCGGGCCGCCGCGCGAAATGCGGCCGATGCTCGAAAACGAGGTTCTGCCGTATCTTGCCGCCAAAAGTGACCACGTGCTTGTTTCCTCCAACGTCAATATTTTCGGCATGGGCGAATCGGCGGTGGAGTGCGCGCTTGCCGACCTGATGAAAACCTCGGAAAACCCGACCGTCGCGCCCTATATCGGCGAAGGCGAGGTGCGGTTACGCGTTTCGGCACGCGCCGAAAATGCCAAAAAGGCAAGAGAGCTTATCGCACCGACGGTGGAAAAGATCCGTGCGACGCTCGGCAACGCTGTGTATGGCGTAGACGCGCCGTCGCTCGAAAGCGTGCTTGTCGAAAAGCTCAAAGCGGCGCATAAAACCGTCACCTTTGCCGAATCGTGTACCGGCGGCTTGATTGCCAAACGCATGACCGATGTACCCGGCGCAAGCGAGGTGTTCGGCTTCGGCTTTGTGACGTATGCAAACGAAGCTAAAATGAAGCTTCTCGGCGTGTCGCCCGAAACGCTTGAAGCGCACGGCGCGGTCAGTCCTGAAACGGCGTGCGAAATGGCACGCGGCGCAAAACGCGTTTCCGGCGCAGATATCGCTGTTTCGGTCACCGGCATTGCAGGGCCGACCGGCGGCACGCCCGAAAAACCGGTGGGACTTGTGTATATGGGTGTGGCATCCGACAGCGGCGTGCAAACGCACAAACTGATGCTTGGCGGTCATGCTTCGAGCGACCGCGCCTTTATCCGCACCTTGACGGCGAACCATGCCTTTAAGGCGGTGCTTGATCTGTTGGCGGACTAAATTGTTTTACGGAGAAAGGAGAACGAGAACATGACCGAAACCGAAAGCTATTTGCGCGATATGGCGGCATTGGACGTGGAAAAAATCGTTTTTTCCTCTCCGTGCGGCGAAAACAGTTATAAAAAAACGGTCATCCGACGCTTAAAGGACGGCTTTCAGGCCGAGCATTTCACCGAAAAGCAAGCCTTTCACGAGAATTTTCCGGCAGAGCAGCTGGAGGAGAAGTTAAACGCCCTGTTTCCGACATTCTATAAGCAGGCGCATTTCGTGACCGAAACGTATTTTTACGACGCAAAGCTGTCCAAAAAAGGAAAGCTTCTCACCAACCGCACCAAAAATACCGCTTCACCCGAAAAACCGGCTTCCCATGACCGCAAGAAAAATTATATTATCGACGCGGAAAATCTGCCGCCGGTGTTTTGTGAACTCGGCGTTGCCGGTGCGGACGGAAAAATTTTGCGCGCGAAATTCGATAAATTCCGGCAGATCTGCCGGTTTACCGAGCTGTTGAACGATGTTTTGAAGAATGAGAAAAAAGACAAGCTGCATTTAGTGGATTTCGGCTGCGGAAAATCGTATCTGACGTTCGTGGTGTACTATTATATCACGGAAATCCTGCATAAAAAGGCGCATATCACGGGACTCGACCTCAAGCGCGAGGTCATGGAAAACTGCACGGCTCTTGCACAAAAATACGGCTATACCGATTTGGAATTCTTGTGCATGGATGTCAAGGATTACAAGCCGGAACGGGCTGTGGATGCGGTCATCACGCTGCACGCCTGTGACACGGCGACCGACTATGCGCTGGCGTTTGCCGTAAAAAGCGGCGCAAAATACATTTTTTCCGTGCCGTGCTGTCAAAAGGAAGCAAACGGCATGATCCACACGGAAAACTTCCCGATTTTCACCGATTACGGCTTAATCAAGGAGCGGTTTGCGGCACTGGCGACAGACGCGCTTCGCGCCAAGCTTTTAGAAAAGAACGGCTATGCCGTGGACGTGGCAGAGTTTGTGGATTTCGAAAACTCGCCAAAGAATATGCTCATCCGCGCGGTGCGCCGGAAACCGTCGGCCGACCGCTTCCGCACGGTGCATATCGAAAAAGAGATTGCAGCGGTGCGCGAGGAATTCGGCATTTCCATTACGCTTGAAAAGCTGCTTGAAGGGTAACGCAGCTTGTGGAGGGTATTATGAAAAAACGTGAAGACCGATTCGGCATAACACAGGAGATTTTCTGTCAGAGTTCAGACACGGCATCCGCGCGTTTCAAAAGCTTTTGCGCGAGTGTTCTCGGCGAAAAGGTGGATGAAGTTCCGTCCGAACAGAGCATTTTTATGCGCCAAAGCTTTTCCATTGTTTTTTTCGCCACGATCCTTTTTACGCTGACCAACGGGTTTTATCTTGTCAAAAACATTCTTTTTAACACCATGATAACGATTGATATGATACCGCTTTATATGATGGTCGGCTCCTGTGTTGCCATGTTCTTTTTCCTGACGTTTTATAAGAATTACGGCTCAGAGCTGTCAAGGTTCGCTTTGCTGGCGTTTTATATCATTATTATTGCCAGCGTGACGATTTTCATGGTCTCCTGCAACTATCATAAGATCGGCCTTTCGATCTCCATGTGCTATCTGTTTGTCATTATGATCGCACCGACTTATAAGCTTGCCGATACGGTGATCGTATGCCTTTTGATATTATTAAGCTGGTGGCTTCCCTCAAAGCTTCCCTATGCGGATAACTATGATCTGTTCAAGCATTTTCTGCTACGTGCCTCGATTGTTGCCGGCTTTATCGCAATCCGCTCTGTTTTCTTGCGGCAGTCTGCCAATGAGAGATATGTAAAAGAAATGAGCAATTCCTTCATTAAGCTTGCTTATAACGATATTATGACCGGTACGTTAAACAAAAAGGCCATGGAAGCCTATTGCACCTTTATCACGGAAAGAATGAGGCCGGCAGAGGTCAGCGTCATTATCTACGATATCGATAATTTCAAATCCTACAACGACCATTATTCCCACATAAAAGGCGATACGGTGTTAAAACGGGTCGCCGAAAGCGTTGTGAAGGTTCTTGAAAGGCACGACAGTTATCTCTTTCGTTTCGGCGGCGAGGAATTTACGGTTATTCTGCCGAACATGGCAGAGAGGGAAGCCCGTTTTCTGGCAAGCGAGCTTCTTGACGCGGTGCGCGGGACAGCCATTGCACGCGAGGATCTGCCGGGCAAAAGCATTGTGACCGCCTCCTTCGGCGTAGCCTCCGGGACAAATGAGGCATTACGCGATCTTTCCTTGATTGCCGAGGCAGACAAACAGCTGTATGTCAGCAAAAACAGCGGCAGAGACTGCGTTGCGGCTTGCGGCGTCCTGTACCGGTAGCGTGGGGGTGTGCCGCAAGCCGCAACCGGTCGGCTTCTGTGTGACGCACAGGACCTCCGAAGAACGGCAGCCGACGCGGTGTGCACATATGGAAGCGGTTCTGCCGACGCTCGACCATTGGAAAACCGGAAAATGACGGCAAAAACGCAAAAAATGCCGAAAACCTCTTGACAAACGCATTTTTACGTGGTATACTGTCGTTACCGCATGATGTGGGTGTGTAATTTTATGCCCTTTTGCATGAAAACCTATGTTCAGCGAGTCTTAAAATGAAAGAGAGGTGCTTTTCGTGTACGCAGTAATCGAAACCGGCGGAAAGCAGTACAAGGTAAGTGTCGGCGACGTGATTTTCGTTGAAAAGCTCGGAGTCGAAGAAAACGCAAAGGTTGATTTCAACGTTGTTGCTCTTGCTGACGAAAACGGCATCAAGACCGGCAAGCCGTATGTGGACGGCTGCAAGGTAAGCGGTACCGTTCTTCGCAACGCAAAGGCAAAGAAGGTCGTTGTGTTCAAGTACAAGTCCAAGAAGAACGAAAAGAAGAAGCAGGGTCACAGACAGCCGTACTCCAAGGTTCAGATCGATTCGATCGGCTGAGTCGTAAGGCTTTAGGACAGGCTTTGTTATGACAAGCGTTCGTTTTACTGTGACGCGCGACGGCTTTTACCGTGCTTTTGAGACCGAAGGTCATGCAGGTCACGGAACGGCCGGAAACGATATCGTGTGTGCCGCCGTGTCGGCGTCCACCGAGCTTGTGATTACGATCCTTGAACAGTTCGACGTGGATTTTCATTTGGATATCCGCGAAGAAAGCGCACGTGTTCGCTGTGAGCTTGCCGATTTAGACGGCGAAAAAGCCGAAAATGCAAAGCGCGTGCTTGACGGATACGCTTCCTATCTTGCACAGGTTTCGGAAGACTATCCGCACCATCTGAAATGCAGAATGATTTCAGAGTAGTTAAACGATTTTACTCTGATGAAAGGAGAAAACGACAATGTTGAGATTAGGTTTACAGTTTTTTGCTCATAAAAAAGGTGTTGGTTCTACCAAGAACGGCCGTGATTCCGAATCCAAGCGCCTCGGCGTGAAGAAGGCTGACGGTCAGCCGGTTATCGCAGGCAACATCATTCTTCGCCAGCGCGGAACCCACATTCATCCCGGCGTAAACGTAGGCAGAGGCAAGGACGATACGCTGTTTGCCCTCACGGCAGGCAAGGTTAAGTTCGAACCGATCGCCGGCGGCAGAAAGCGCGTCAGCGTTTACGAGGCGTAACTTACGCAAATCCATACGCACGGCTGTTAGACATTTGTCCTAACAGCCTTTTTTAAGCTTTTGTGAAAAAACAAAAGCATCGCATTCCGCAAAGGAGTGAGAAAATGTTTTTTGATAAAGTAAAAATCTATGTGAAGGCCGGCGACGGCGGAAACGGCAGCGTGTCGTTCCACCGGGAAAAGTATATTTCGCACGGCGGCCCGGACGGCGGCGACGGCGGTAAGGGCGGCGACATCGTCTTTGTCATCGATGAAGGGCAAAACACGCTTCTAAACTTCAAATACCGCCGTAAATTCGTCGCACAAAACGGACAAGCCGGCATGGCCTCCAAGTGCCACGGCAAAAACGCCGAAAACCTCGAAATTCCCGTACCGCCCGGAACGGTTATCAAAGACGGTGCCTCCGGCAAAATCATCAAGGATATGAGCGATACCGATGTGCGCGAAACCGGTCGTTTTGTGCTGTTAAAGGGCGGCAACGGCGGCTTCGGCAACAGCCATTTCGCCACACCGACCCGTCAGACGCCGAATTTCGCCAAAAGCGGCATCAAGGGCAAAGAATTGGAAGTCGAGCTGGAACTCAAAATGCTCGCCGATGCCGGTCTTGTCGGTATGCCGAGTGCCGGCAAATCCACCATCATTTCCATGGTCAGCGCGGCAAAGCCGAAGATCGCCGATTATCATTTCACCACCCTTGCACCGATTTTGGGCGTGGTGGATGCCAAGGCAGGCGGCTATGTGCTTGCCGATATCCCGGGTCTTATCGAGGGCGCATCGAACGGCGAAGGACTCGGTCATCAGTTCTTGCGGCATATCGAACGGTGCCGATTGATCGTCAACGTGGTGGACGCGTCGGGCATCGAAGGACGTGACCCGCTGGACGACTTACGCGTCATCAACGAGGAACTCGAAAAATACAGTCCCGAGCTGGCCTCCCGTCCGCGCATTCTTGCCGCCAACAAAATGGATATGGCCGACGATGAAACCAAGGCGCGTTTGCAGGCCTATGCCGATGAAAAAGGCATTCCGGTCGTGTTTCTGTGCGCCGCTATCGGCGAAGGCACCGACGAGCTAAAGGAGATCATCGCGCGCGAATTAGTGCATCTGCCGCCGTTAACCGTGTATGAATCGGAAATGTCTGCAGAAGATGAGCCGGAGGTGGCGGAAGACGATGAAATCAAGGTCACCAACGTCAACGGCGTGTACCATGTCAAGGCGGAACGCCTTATCAATGTCATCAATTCCATCAATTTCGGCGACCATGAATCCATGGCGTATTTCCAAAAGGTGCTGCGCAATTCCGGCGTGATTGCCGCACTCGAAGCCAAGGGAATTAAGGACGGCGATACCGTCAACCTGTACGACGTTGAATTCGATTACTACCGATAACAAAAAGGAGACAGTTATCATGGAAAAGCAGTTTGTTTTGACCGGCTTCGCGGATGAGATTTCCGCCGATACCACGGCACAGTTAGAGGGTCTTCAAAAGCTCGGTGTCACGCATATCGAGCCGCGCAACATCGACGGCAAGAACATTATTAAGCTGACCGACGAAGAAGTCGCCGCCTTTAAGGCAAAGTTGGAAAAGTACGGCATTTCGGTGTCCTCCATCGGCTCACCGATCGGAAAAATCAAGATCACCGACGATTTTGACGCGCATTTCGAAGAATTCAAGCGCACGGTCGAAATTGCAAAGCTGTTAGACACTGGGTATATCCGTATGTTCAGCTTCTTCGTGGACGAGGCCGAAGCCGATCAAAAGACCGACGAAGTGGTGGAAAAGCTTTCCAAAATGGTGGCTTACGCCGAAAAGCACGATGTGATCCTTCTGCATGAGAACGAAAAGGGCATTTACGGCAACATCGCAAGACGCTGCAAAACGCTTTTCGACCGCATCGTTTCGCCGAACTTCAAGGCCGTGTTCGATTTTTCCAACTTTGTGGAATGCGCCCAGGATACGCTCGAAGCGTATGATATGCTGAAAAGCCACATCGCCTATGTCCACATCAAGGATTGCAAAAACGGCGGCGGCGTTGTTCCGGCCGGCTATGGTGACGGTCACTTAAAGGAAATTTTGAGCGACCTTTCCAAGAACGGCTACCACGGCTTCCTAAGCCTTGAACCGCATCTCGGCGGCTTTACGCTGCCGAACGAAGCGGCTTGCGGCACGCTTGTCATGAGCTTTGACGACGGCGCACCGCGCAAATTTGCGTTTGCGCACAAGACACTTGCCGATCTGCTTGCCGCTATCGAAAAATAAACCTTCCGAAAAGACCTGTGAAGCCCGTTTTTCACAGGTCTTTTTTGTGAATTTTTTAATTTTTACCGAAAAATCACAAAACGACAATTTTTCCTATTGATTTCACCCAAAAAGAATGCTATAATGTTATAATACTGAACGTATATTTTTTTCATATATTCCGGGTGAAAGAAAGCCGGAATCGGAAACAGCCGAACGCTGTTTCCCGCGAGAGGACGGATTTTGAACAATGTGGTTGATTCTGGATGCCATTCTTGCCGCCATTTTTGTGGCGTTTGCCGTGGGCGGTGCCAAACGCGGCTTTATTAAATCGATCTGCGGCATGGCGGTGACGTTAGTCGCGGTCTGGGTGGCGCTCAATTTTCATGCGCCGGTGGCGGACTATTTCCGCAGCACCGTGATTTATCGGCAGCTGACCGATAACTTAAACGAAAAGGTCGAGGCCTATGTGGCCGATTCGATGGATACGGAAAAGCTCGGCACGCTGCTTGACGATGCGCCGAGCGGCATTACTGCGCTTCTTGCCGGTTTCGGCACGGGAACCGAGGAGGTCAAGGCAAAATATGCGGAGCTTGTGCAGAACGGCGAAACGCAGATCGCTTCCAAGCTTTCCGATTACATCGTGGAGCCGGCGGCAAAGACGCTTTCGGATGCGCTTGCCGTGCTTGTCGTCTTTTTGGCGGCCTTGGTGTTATTAAATTTGGCGGTGCTTTTGTTGGATCTTGTTTTCAAATTGCCGGTGTTGCATTTTGCCAACAAGCTCGGCGGCTTCCTTTTCGGGCTTGCAGCCGGTTTTCTCGTGGCGTTTCTCTTCTGCACGGCGGTGAATATCGCCCTGCCGTATCTGCCGGGTGCGGGTATTGCCATTACCAAAGAAAACGCCTCGCAGGCGATCCTGTTCAAGGCATTGTCCGACATCAATCCGCTGGCATTTTTGTACCACTAACCATCCGCGGCAAAATGGCCGTTTTTATCCATTCCCGTGTCTTTTGACAAGGAAAGATGCGGCTCGGAGGTTTTTATGTCTGTCAAATATCTTCCCAACATACTGTCGTCTCTTCGGCTATGCATGGTGCCGGTCTTTATTGTGTTATTCTTGACGGATAACCTCATTCCGGCGGTCATCGTGTTTGTCCTTGCCGGAGCGACGGATGTGCTCGACGGCTATATTGCCCGTCATTTCAACTGCACCTCCACGCTCGGAAAGGTGCTTGATCCGCTTGCCGATAAGCTGCTGCAGCTGTCTGCGTTTCTCTGCTTATGGTACCGCGATTATGTGCCGTTTTGGATGCCGCTTATCTATTTTGCCAAAGAGCTTGCCACCGCACTCGGCGCACTGTTTATCTTCCGCAAAACCAAATTCGTGGTCAAATCCAACTTTTTCGGAAAGCTTGCGACCGTGCTTGTGTTCGGCGCGGTGTTTGTGATTACGCTGTTTTCCGATAAAATCGGCCCGTTCGGCGTGAACCTTATTTGTATTTTAGTCGCACTGTATTTTGTCTTTTCCTGCGGCGTGTATTGCGGAGAAGACCTTATCAAAATGATCCGCTCGATGTCGGGCGCGAAAAAATCGTAGCCATCAAACGTCCATCAGAATTCTGTCAAGTGCCTATGCACAAGAAAATAAACGAGGAAAATAATGTCAGCACTTTGTTGTAAATGCAAAAAAAGACCGGCAGTGGTCTTTGTACAAAAATTTGATCCGACCGGCAAAAATGCCGCCGAGGCCGAGGGCTATTGCTTGGTCTGCGCCAAAAAGCTCGGCATCGGGCCGGTCAACGATATGCTTGAAAAAATGGGAATCGACGACGAACAGCTCGAAAACATGAGCGATGAACTGACCGGTCTCATGGAAAGCGGCGAATTCTTTCCGGGAATGCCGCAAGGCGGAAATCCCGACGATCCGGACGCTCCCGACGGCGACGGAAACGAACCCGACGAGCCGGACGAAAGCGAAACGCGCACACCGTCCGTGAATCTCGGCTCGATTTTCGGCAATCTCGGCAATTTCGGCGCAAACCGCCAGAAAAACGGGACCGATACCAAAAAGAAAACCGCCAAAGGCCGCAAGAATCTCGATATGTTCTCGCTCAACCTCACCGAAAAGGCAAAGCGCGGCGAGCTTGACCGCGTCATCGGCCGTGACCGAGAGCTTGAACGCACCATTCAGATTCTCTGCCGCCGTCAGAAAAACAATCCGTGCCTCATCGGCGAACCCGGCGTCGGCAAAACCGCCATCGCCGAAGCACTGGCGCAGAAAATTGCGGCAGGCGACGTGCCGTTAAAATTAAGAGGCTTTGAAGTGTGCCTTCTCGACATGACCGCCATGGTGGCAGGCACCCAGTTCCGTGGCCAGTTTGAAAATCGCATGAAGGGCCTTATCGAAGAGGTCAAAAAGCTCGGCAACATCCTTCTTGTCATCGATGAGGTGCATAACATCGTCGCCGCCGGCGATTCCGAGGGCGGCATGAACGCTGCCAACATCCTGAAACCGGCTCTTTCGCGCGGCGAGATCCACGTCATCGGCGCGACCACGCTTGCCGAATACCGCAAATATATCGAAAAGGATTCCGCACTTGAACGCCGCTTCCAGCCGATCGTCATTGCCGAACCGTCGGTGGCGGATACCGTCAAGATTTTGGAGGGCATCAAGCCGTATTACGAAAGCTTCCACGGCGTGGTCATCCCGGATGAAACGGTAAAAGCCGCCGTGACGCTTTCCGAACGCTATATCACCGACCGTTTTCTGCCGGATAAGGCCATTGACCTTATGGATGAAGCCGCGTCGCATCTCGCACTTCACGATAAAACCGTGACCGACACCGAAAACGCTAAGGCTGAGCTTGACGCGGCCAAAGCGGAAATTGCCCGCTTGGAGGCAGCTCCTCCGAACGAGGATAAACCCGAAGAAACCGAAGCCTACTATAAAAATCTTGCCGATGCCAAAACCAAGGAAGCCAAACAGCTTGCCTTGTACAACGAGCTTGAGGAAAAGCGCAAAACCGTCAAGCTCACGACCGAGGAGCTTGCCAAGGTCATTGAGATTTGGACGGGCGTTCCGGCAAGCACCATCAACGAAAACGAATTTCACCGTATCGACAAGCTTTCCGAACGGTTAAAGCACCGCATAATCGGGCAGGATAAGGCCGTAGAAGCCGTCGCTAAGGCCATCAAACGCCAGCGCGCCGGAATCTATGCCAAGGAAAAGCCGGTGTCCTTCATTTTTGCCGGTCCTACCGGCGTCGGAAAAACCGAGCTTGTCAAAACGCTTGCCTCCGACTTGTTTGATTCGCCCGAAGCACTCATCCGGCTCGATATGTCCGAATTCATGGAAAAGCATTCCGTCAGCCGTATCATCGGCTCGCCGCCCGGCTATGTCGGCTATGATGAGGCCGGACAGCTCACCGAAAAGATTCGCCGCCGTCCGTACAGCGTCGTGCTGTTCGACGAGATTGAAAAGGCGCACCCGGATGTGTTCAACATCCTGCTGCAAATTCCCGACGACGGCCGCATCACCGATTCGCAGGGCAAAGAGGTCAATTTCAAGAATACCATCATTGTTATGACCACCAACGCCGGTTCGGTCGGCACAAGTGCTGCCGCCGGATTCTCCCGGTCGCAGGAAGAGGTCAACGAGGACAAAACGCATAAGGCGCTTGCCGCATTCCTTCGTCCGGAATTCATCAACCGCGTGGATGAGATCATCACGTTCAACGGCTTGACAAAAGAAAACTTCGTCACAATCGCCCAAATCATGGTGCGTGAGCTTGCCGAAACGTTGAAAGCAAAAAAAATTACGCTCACCTGCACCGACGAGGTGTATACGCTGCTTGCCGAAAAGGCATATTCGGTCAAATACGGCGCACGGAACCTGCGCCGCTTGATTCAGACCGAAATTGAGGACCGCGCGGCGGAACTCATTATCGCAGGCTATGACTCCAAAATCACCGGCATCTCGGTTTATGCCGACGGCGGTGAGATTCGGGTCATTGTCACAAAATAAATTAGGTCAACAAAAAAATATAAAAGGAGTAATACAAATGGATAAGAACATGACACTTCTTGTAATGGCAGCCGGTATGGGCAGCCGCTTCGGCGGCTTGAAGCAGATCGAACCGGTCGGACCGCACGGCGAGGTCATCCTCGAATTTTCGGTTTACGACGCGCTTGAAGCCGGTTTTGACAAGGCCGTTTTTGTTATCAAAAAGGCCATCGAGCACGATTTCCGCGAAATCATCGGCAAGCGGATCGAAAAGATGATCGATGTCGAATATGCTTTCCAAGAGCTTGACGACATTCCCGCGCCCTACACCGTTCCGGAAAACCGCGTAAAGCCGTGGGGTACCGGTCAGGCGGTGCTGTGCGCCAAAAACTTTATCAACGGCCCGTTTGCCGTCATCAACGCCGACGATTTCTACGGTAAGGGCGGCTACAAGGTGTTGAAGCAGCATTTTGAGACCAGCACCGAAACCTGCATGGTCGGCTATAAGCTCCAGAACACGGTCAGCGAAAACGGCACGGTGGCACGCGGCATTTGCGAGATCGATGCCAACAACTACCTCACCGGCGTGACCGAACACCTCTCCATCCCGAAGGATAACGATTTCCCGGCAGACACCATCGCGTCCATGAATATGTTCGGTTTTATGCCGAAGCTGTTCGACGAACTCGAAAGCGGCTTTGTGAAATTCCTTGCCGAGCAGGGAACGGAATTAAAGAGCGAATACCTGCTGCCGCGCATTGTCGATAAAATGATCAAGGTCGACGGCGAAAAGGTCAAGGTTCTGTATACCGACGATAAGTGGTACGGCGTGACCTATAAAGAAGATAAGCAGTCGGTGGTTGACGCGATTGCCGCTCTGTGTAACAAAGGCCTTTACGATAAATTCAAGGCGTAAAAATGCAAATCGAAAAGCTGTGGAAGCTGAAAAGCTTTCACGGCTTTTTTGTATTTTGCCGCCCGCAAAAAACTGCAAATGTATTGACTTTCGCTTGTGCATACTGTATAATGCCCTTGCAAACCGCAACCGCACAAGCCCTAAAATCCAACGAACGAAAGGAAGACCTCCCATGAAAAAACTCTCTCATTTTTCCAAGGGTATGGGAATCGGCGGATGGCTCACCAACTACAAGCGGTTAGCCATGCTTCCCGAAAACAAACGTTTTGTTATCACCGACGGCGATCTTGAACACTTTGATACCTACATGACCGAAAACGATGTTAAGAACATCGCTTCCATGGGCTTTGACCATATCCGTTTAGGCTTTGACCAAATCGTGCTTGAAAGCGAACCGTATGTCTACCGCGACCATATTTTTGACTTAATCGAACGCTTTGCCGCTTGGTGCGAGGCCTGCGACGTGCGCCTTATTTTGAACATGCATAAAGCACTCGGCAGCTATTGTGACGTTGCCGAAAGCTATTCGCTGTTCGATTCGGAAGAGCTTCAAAACCGTTTTACGGCACTTTGGGTCGAATTCGAACGCCGCTTTTCCGGCCGCCCGGACATTATGTTCGAGCTTCTCAACGAGGTGCGCGACGTTAAGCCGGAGCTGTGGAACAACCTGTATTTAGCGACTATCAAGGCACTGCGTGCCGTTAGTCCCACGCGCGACATTGTCGTCGGCACCATCTGTTGGAACAGCGCATCTGCCTTAAAGCATCTTGTGGTTCTCGAGGACGACGAACACGTCCACTATACCTTCCACATTTACGATCCGTTTGAATTTACCCATCAGCGCTGCGTTTTGAACGCACAGCAGCTGTTCTATAACCGCGCTTTGTCGTATCCGTGCGACGACATGGATCGTTACCGCGATTATTACCGAATCGACGGTCGCACTGACCCGTATCCGGCTGATATGAAGCGCATGGATAAAAACTATTTGCGCAAGGTGTTACAGGGAGCGGTCGATTTTGTTGAGGCGCATCCCGACAAGATTTTGTGGTGCGGCGAATTCGGCACCATCCGTCATACCGATCTTGCGTCCCGTATCAACTGGATGCGCGACGTCATCTCCATCTGCAAGGAATACGATATGCCGTACAGTGTGTGGAACTACCTCAGCACGCCCAACGACGGCAATCGGTTCAGCCTGATGGATGACGATCGGCGCGAGGTGTTGAGCAAAGAGCTGTTAGATGTTCTTCTCGGAAAATAAGCCTTGTTAAGAATGGAAATTTGACCATGGAAAATTGAAAATCAGGGAGAGCCGGTGCGTCAAATTAAGCCCTGCTGCATTTTGTGCGGCAGGGCTTTTGTGCGCTTGCGTCTATTCTTCAAAAGAGCAGTCCGCAACTTCGCGCTTTGTCTTTTCGGCAAGCGGAACGTAGGTGTAGGAGTCGGTAAGCTTGGCGGTTTTCGACCCGAAATCCCGACGGGCCAGCGATAAAACGGCAGCTGCATCGGTCTGCGGCGAGAGCGTGAAGACAAACCGGAACTCGTGCGGCCGGAGTTCAAAGGCTTCCTCCGGCTCCGGACCGCAGGAAAAACTGCCGAGTCCGCGCATTTTGTAGTCGATGTACAAATAGTTCCGGTCGCTTTCGATAAGCTCGTTTTTGTGGCGTGCCGCCGTCAAATTTTCGAGTGAAAACGGATGGAACGAAAAGGAAAATTCGTCGCTTCCGATCACCGAAAAGCCGCAGCCGTCCTCCTCTTTCACGGTGACAAACCGTGTGTTTTCATGATTCCCGGTCTCCTGCGGAACGTCGAACAGAAAATTCATGTCGGCAATGTCCGCCGCATAAAATCCGATGCTCCGGCCAAGCACACTGTCCGGATACGATTGCTCCGGGCCGCGGCCGTACCAAGCGGCTTTGCGGAACGGTTTGTCAAGCGTGAACATCACGCCGATGCGCGGCAGGGTCGCACAGAAATTTCCGAAAGGTGTCATATGCGTGTCCGTTTTTATCGTTCCGTCGGCATAAACGGTGTAGCGGATTTCGGTGTCAAAGCCGACATAGTGTGAGAACGGCTGGCATTTGCCGTGTACCGTGACACAGACGGCGTTTTCGGTCTCGGTGACTTCGGTCTTGCGTGCAAAGCATTCGAAATGGCTCAAATAGCGGCTGTTCCATTCGTCAATGTGCCGCCCGGCTAAGCCGAAAATGCCGTCGTTGTCGGTCGGCGCACGCCAAAAGTTGAATCGCATCGGTGCATCGATAAGCGTTTCTCCGCCGCTTTCATAGTGCGTGATAACGCCGTTTTCGAACCGCACGGC
Organism: uncultured Eubacteriales bacterium; assembly: GCA_900546385.1. GTDB lineage: Bacteria > Bacillota > Clostridia > Oscillospirales > CAG-382 > UMGS882. Next base: position 22,793 of record URCT01000021.1, read on the forward strand.
AAAGGTCTTGCCGGCAACTGTTAGTCTGCCGCCCGACAGCGTGACAAGCGGCTTCTCCTTCGGCGCTTCAAACGGACGGGCGGCAAGCGGCTTTCCGAGCGCAAATTGCTTTTGCCCGATCTTCTTTCCGGCAAGCGAAGCCGTGACATTGACAAAATAGCTTGCACCGGCAAGCGGCTCACGCACGGCTGTGTCAAGCGGAATGACTGCCGTTTCATGCGGCATAAGCCCATCAAGCGCGACGCTTTCCGAACGCACTACCCGATAGTCCTCCAAAATGTCATAGTGTAACACCGCATGGCGGAGCGTGATGAAATCATACGTGTTCTTCACGGTTAGCGCGCCGTTTTCGAAGCGCATATAGCAAGGCGCGACGGCGCACGACAGCTCGTGCCAGGTCGGCTTCGGCGTGCCGTCCGAGGTGAGAAAGCCGTCTAACGTAAAGTTGCGCCAGCTGTTGTAATCGCCGAAATCGCCGCCGTATTTGTAGTATTCCCGGCCGTGGTCGTCCACCGCGTAAAACCCGTGATTTTTGAATTCCCAGACAAAGCCGCCCAAATATTCGTCGTGCGTGTAGATGTAGTCAAAATACTGTTCGAGAAAGCCGGGACTGTTGCCCATGGCGTGTGCAAATTCCACGATGAGCACCGGATAGCCCTCCGGCTTTTGCGCGCTCATGGCGGCATAGCTGCAATAGCCGGCCTTGCGCATACGCGTAAAAGTCGGATGCACCGCATCATCCTGCACCTGATGCACCTCGGTAGTCGGATCAAACGCGCGGATGTAGTCTGCACATTTCACCAAATTTTCGCCCGAGCCGCATTCGTTGCCGATGGACCACATGAAAATGCACGGTTCGTTTTTGTTTGCTTCGAGCATACGCTTGACGCGGTCGAGATAGGCGTTAAACCACCGCGGGTCCTTGGATAAATAGCCTTGATCGCCCGTCACGCCGCAGCCGTGCGTTTCGAGATCGGCTTCATCCATGACGTAAAGCCCAAGCTCCGACGCGATTTCGTAAAAGGCCGGGTGGTTGGTGTAATGCGCACAGCGAATAGAGTTTAGACCGCTTTGCTTGATGAGCCGCAGCTCGTTTTCGATGCGTTCGACGGTGATGGCTCTGCCGTTTTTCGGGTCGTATTCGTGACGGTTGATGCCTTTGATATAAATCGGCGTGCCGTTGACAAGAAACCGGTCGTTTTGAACCGTCGTGTTCATCATGCCGATACGCTTGGAATGCGTTTCGACGACTGTGTCGCCCTCGAGCAGCTCGATCGATAAATCGTATAAATACGGGTCTTCGGCGTTCCAAAGATGAGCATTTTGCGGCGTGTAGGTGTGGGAAAGCTCTTTGGCGGCCGCATAGACCGCACTGTTTCCGTCAATGGTCACACGAATCCTGCCGTCTGCCGGAAAGCCGTCAAACAGCGTGATTTTTACGGTGAAAGTGTGCAGATCGGAATCCACCCGAAAATCCCACAGCGAAAACCTGCCGGTTTCGAGCAGATACACATCCCGGAAAATGCCGCTTGCCAACAACATATCCTGGTTTTCGAGATAGGTGGCGTCGGAATAGGTGAATACCTTGACGCAAAGTGTGTTTTGGCCGGGTTTGATGAGCGAAGAAACATCAAATTCGGCAAAATTGCGGCTGCCCTTGGACATACCGACCAAGCTGCCGTTGAGATAGGCATAAAATGCACCGTCCACACCGGCAAAATGCAGAATCGTCCGTGCGGCAGGCGTTTCTACCGAAAAGTCGCGTATATAGTAGCCGACCGGATTGCAAGCGGTGTCCACATACGGCGGATCGAACGGAATCGGATATTCAATGTTGGGATAGCTGCACGCACCGTAGGAACGGTATTGCCACATGGAGGGCACATCGATGGTGTCGGTAAAGACCGAACGGTCGAAATCGGATCTGCAAAACGTTGGCAGCGTGTCGCCCGCAGGACTGTAATAAAAGCGATACAGACCGTTTAACGGCCGCAAAAAGGCCGATTCATCTTTGTTGCGGTAAAAAACCGCTTTCTTTTGTGCCGGAATGATGTTCGACCGTGCCGGCAGACGGCCTATCTGTAAAACCGACGGATTTTCCAATTCATCGGGTAAAAGCCGGTTTGCGATTTCTGTCAAAAACAGTTGCCTCCCCAAAATCGTTTTCATACATTTATACCATGAAAACCGGCATTTGTCCATGGCCTTACCGCGCGTATTTATGGGAAAAACGCACTATCATAAAACGACAGCTGCCTTTTTACAGACAGCTGTCGTTTGCATTCTATACATTTATGCCATAGCCGCTTTCAAGCCGACCAAATCGGTGACAATCTCACCGGCAATGATCAGTCCCACCACCGACGGCACAAACGCCGTACTGCCGGGAACCTGCCGCCGCGCCGTGCATTTGCGCGCCGTTCCGGGCGGACAAACGCAGCCCGTCTTGCAGCTGATGGACAAATCATCTTCGGGCTTTATCGGCTTTTCCTTGGAGTAAACCACCTTCAAATGCTTGATGCCGCGCTTTTTCATCTCATGCCGCATGACCTTGGCGAGAGGGCAGACCGAGGTCTTGTAGATGTCCGCCACTTCAAACGCTGCCGGGTTTAATTTGTTTCCGGCTCCCATGGAGCAGATGATCGGCACGCCGGCTTTTTCGGCCTGCATGACAAGCTCGATTTTCCCGGTGACCGTGTCGATGGCGTCTACTACGTAATCGTATGCGGAAAAATCAAATTCACCGGCAGTTTCGGGCGTGAAAAAGGTCTTGTAGGTGTGTACAACGACCTCCGGATTGATTTCGGCAATGCGTTCGGCCGCGACATCGACCTTATATTGGCCGATGGTTTTGCGCGTGGCATAAATCTGGCGGTTGATGTTGGTTAAGCATACCTTGTCGTCGTCGATCAGATCGATTCCACCAATGCCGCTGCGCACAAGTGCCTCGACGGTATAGCCGCCCACACCGCCGATGCCGAAGACGGCCACACGGGCGTGCGCCAGCTTTTCCATGGCGTCTTTACCGAGTAATAGTTGAGTTCTGGAGAATTGGTTTAGCATAGTTGGTTCCCTTATATTATTGAAAGATCCTAAAATATATCAAAATATCAAATGTTCGGACGGTTTGCATTTTCGTGGAGTGCCCGCTCAATAGAGCTTTCGACAAAGCTGTTTAATGAGATTTGACGGGCGGATGCCGCGATAACGGCCTGTTTGTGCAATTCCGGAGAGATACGGATGTTAAAGCTCCCTTTGTAGGCCTTTTCCGGCTCTATGCCTTGTTCACGGCACAAGTCTAAATAATCATCCACAGCACTGTGAAAATCCTCTACTAAATCGTGGGCGCTTTCTCCTTCGTAGGAGATCAATGCCCGAATTCCCATGACTTTTCCGTAAAAAAGGGAATCCTCTTCGGAAAATTCCACACTGCCGATATAGCCTTTGTATTCCATTGTGTTATTCACAGAAGTCCCTCCTGTTTCAAAATATCGATCAACTGTTTTACCTGATACTCAAGCAATTCTTTGCGTGGATGCGGTTTGTGCAATAAGATCGGAGGAAGATCTTTTGCCGTGAACATCACACGCGAGCCGCTTGTTTTTCCTTTATTGGAGCGGCAGTAAGAAAAATAGCCTAAGAGCGTCTCGGCTTCATTAAATGTAAAATTGCGTGGCTTGGATAAGAGTTTTTCAATCAGTTTTTCTTTCTGTCCCAAAAGCTTTCCTCTTTTCTGCTTTTAGTATATACAAAACGCAAAATAAAAGCAACTGAAAACAGTTGCAAAAAGTGTAAACATTTTGGAAAGCCGGATGTGAAAATCGTTTGCCGTAAGGCAGATTTAGCACATGCAGCGTGTTTTGTGAATCCGAAAGAAGTTTATTTAGTAAAAAAAGCACGCTTCCGCGTGCTTTTTGGAGCTGGTAGCCGGACTTGAACCGGCGACCTGTTGATTACGAATCAACTGCTCTACCAACTGAGCCATACCAGCAAAATTTACTTGATTATTATAGCACCGTAAAACGGATTTGTCAATATCTTTTGCAAAGATTTTTTCGCGCTTGCGGCAAAAAACACGAAACTTTTGCTTTCTTTTTCTTTCTTTGCCTTGACTTGACGTCAAAACGTGCTATAATAGAACGCATAGCGGAGTTTTTTCTCCGAAATCCGTCTGACCCGTAAAAGGAACCGATTTTATGACAAAAAAAGCCATTATCGCCATGAGCGGCGGCGTGGATTCCAGCGTCGCGGCGAAGCTGCTTGCCGACGCGG
>URCT01000022.1 GCA_900546385.1 uncultured Eubacteriales bacterium
CTCATCGGCCCGCCCGGCACCGGCAAAAGTATGCTTGCCAAGCGGCTTCCCGGCATTCTGCCGCCCATGAGCTTTGAAGAAGCGATTGAAACCACACGCGTGCATTCGGTCTGCGGCGCACTGCCCAAGGATAAGCCGCTTGTGGTCAGCCGCCCGTTCCGTTCGCCGCACCATACCATGTCCACCGCAAGTCTCATCGGCGGCGGCAAAACGCCCATGCCCGGCGAGATTTCGCTGTCGCATAACGGCGTTCTGTTTTTGGACGAGCTTGCCGAATTCAAAAAGGACAGCACCGATGCGCTCCGTCAGCCGATTGAGGACGGCGCGGTCACCATCGCACGTGTCAACGGCCGGATGCGCTTTCCCAGCAAATTCATGCTCGTGTGCGCCATGAATCCCTGCAAATGCGGCTATTTCGGCAGTCCCGACCATACGTGTACCTGCACGCCGTTTGCCAGAAGCCAATATCTTGCCAAAATTTCCGGGCCGATGCTCGACCGCATCGATATTCAGATCGAGGTCGGTTCGCTCACCTACGAAACCCTGCGCGACAATACGCCGCGTGAACCGTCGGCCGAGATCCGCAAACGCGTGGAGCAGGCGAGAGAGCGCATGACCAAACGCTATGCCGGCACGGGCATCCACGCCAACGGCCAGCTGACGCCGGCGATGATTCGTGAATATTGTGTGACCGACGAGAAGGCCGACGCGGTGCTTGCGGCTGCCTTTGACCGTTTGGGCTTGTCCGCGCGCGGTTACGACCGCATTCTGCGGCTCGCCAAAACCATTGCCGACATGGACGCGTGCGATATCATCGGCGAAAGACACGTCGCGCAGGCGATCCAACTGCGCAGCCTTGACCGCAAGTATTGGCAAACCGTGTAAACTGCGTCAAAAGTACGCTGTTGCGCGTCGATTGTGCGACTGTTTTGACGAATGCATAAAATTGTATCTTTTGTGGGAAAATCAACGTAAGCAAGCCGTTTTCCGGCCTTGCGGAACGTATAAAAGCACGCCGCGAAACACAAAGTGTTTTCCACCGAAAATTATTATTTCCACCGATTGCCTGTTGACAACTCTGTTGAAAATGTTTATAACTCGGTGAAAATGACGCGGCTTTATCCGCTTTTCGGGATTTGCGTGCTTTTCCGACAGAATTCGACAAAAGAGTGGAAAACTAAAAATGCGTCAAAATTATGTTAACGCACACAAAGGATTCGAATGAATATATACTCATTTTGAAAGAATAATTATGCATTATAAACGTGCGTATCTTGCTTGCATTTGAAAGGAGGACTGCATTTGAAGAAGATAGCCGAATTTCATACGTGCTGTGAAGAGGAAACCGAAAATGCGGCGCGTGCGTTTGCAAAACAACTGAAAGCCGGCGATTTTTTAGCCTTTTTCGGCGATCTCGGCTCCGGCAAAACGGCGTTTATCCGCGGGCTTGCTGCCGTGTTCTGCAAAGGCGTGCGCGTATCCAGTCCGACGTATGCAATTGTGAACGAATATCGCGGCACACCGCCGCTTTTCCATTTTGATTTATACCGCGTTCCGGATGAGGACAGCTTGTATGCCACCGGTTTTTACGATTATTTCGACCGCGGCGGCATTATGGCGTGCGAGTGGTGCGAAAACATTCCGTATGCTTTGCCGGAGAAACGGTATGAAATCCATTTTGAGAAACAATCGGATACGGAGCGCGTGATTCATATTTTTGACGCGTCCGAAGAATAAAATCCATGCATAAATACGGATTTTGAACGCATACTACCGTTTGTAGTCTGCACAACGCTTGCAGGCTTCAGGAAAAGAACCGAAAGGAATGGTAAGTATGGCAAAAATCCGATGTGAAGCACACAATTGCAATTTCAACGATAACGGCGGCTGCCGTTTGGAGAGCATTCGTATTGAAGGCGAAGACGCCGAAACCTATAATGAAACGCTTTGCGACAGCTACACGGACCGCACCGAACACGGCTTTGTCAACTGCACGCCGAGCGAATGCGCCTGCAACAACTGCGCAGTGGAATGCGATGCGCATGAGTGCAAGTACAACGAACACAGTGCCTGCACAGCCGATCGTATCGATGTCGGCGGCGAAAACGCCTGCTGCAGCAGCGAAACCGAATGCCGCACCTTCCGCAAAGACTAAGGCGCGTATTTAGAAACAAAGAAAAAGACGAGGTATTGGTGCCTCGTCTTTTGTTTTAGTGAAAATACAGCTCTTCGTTTGGCCGAAGGATAGAGACGCCGGCGGTGCAGTCTCTTTTGTAGGCACTTGGCGTTTGTCCGGTGATTTTGACGAACGAGCGCAAAAACGTGCGTGTGCAGGAAAAGCCGACGCGCGAAGCGATATCGTCGAGCGTGTGGTTTTCCAATAACAGCCGTTTTCCTTCGTTAATCCGCAGCATCCGGATATAGTCCTTTAGCGGCATTCCGCAAAGGCATTTGACAATTTCGGTCATGTGCTTTTCGGTGTAGCCGAACCGTTTGGCAAGACTGCTTACGGAAATATCGGTCATGTAGTTTTGTTGGAGGTATTCGGTGATGACCGCTCCGTCGGGAATGCTGCGTTCGGTTTTTTTCTCGAAGGTCGTTTTGCCTAAAAGATAGACCATAAAGGTGTTTGTCAGGCTTTGCAGCAGCGCGTCTTTGTTGTTAAAATCCGCAAAATCGGCGGTGTTTCCGATCACCTTTGCCATGGTATCGAACAGCGTTTTGATAAGACCGTCGACCGTGTCCGTAAAAACACACGGCGAAAACGTGCAGCCGACAAGCGTACTTCGAAAGGGTGCAAGCATGGCAAGCGGCAGCAGTGCCACAATGCAAAGCCCTTCTTGGGCGGCATACGAATGGACAATGTTGCTGCCGATGACGGCAAATTGACGCTCGGATAGGGAATAGGCGGCGGCATCCGCACAGATGGTGACGGTTCCGCTTATCACGTAGGCGATTTCGATGCTGGCATGATGGTGTTCGCAGATTTCGCTGTGGTTCGTATAAAAGACTAACGGTTTGTCGGGAAGGTCGCGGATTTTTTCGTAAATCATGGCTGCTCCTTTTTGTCAGTCGGACGGAAAGTGTCACTGATTTTGCCGTGTTTTGTCATTGCTGCACGAGGGAGGGGATGCTATAATATACATAGATAAAGAAGAATTTCAGTATCGCTTTGTTGAAAATCACAAAAACGGAAAGGATGAGATCTTCGTATGAAACGAATTTGGACGACTCTGTTTTTGACGGCGGTTGTGCTTGCTGCAGTTTTGACACCGCTTTCTGCAGACGCCTATGCCTTGAATGACAGAAATAAGCCTCTGTCGCGCGAGATTCTGACAGAAGGCATGGTGCTTTTGAAAAACGAGGCCGATGCGCTTCCGCTTGCAAGCACGGATCGGATCGCCGTTTTCGGCTCTGCTTGCGTCTATACGGGCAAAACGACGAGCGGCTTTCAGATCGGAGGCGGCGGCTCAAGTGAGCTTACGCCGAGCTATACGCCGATCGATTTGCTAAGCGCCCTTGAAGCGGCGGAGAACGCCGGTGAAATCAGCGTCTACAAGCCGCTTGCCGAGGCTTATCGGAATCATGCAGGCTATGTTCCGGATGATGCGATGTATGCCGCTGCGCGCGCCTCCACCGACAAGGCGGTCATGATTCTTTCGCGCTATTCGACCGAAGGCGGCGACCGGAAGGCTGAAAAAGGCGATTGGTATTTGAGCGACGCGGAAGCCGAAATGTTAACCAAGCTTTCGTCGCTGTATGATACGGTGATCGTGCTTGTCAATGCAGGCGGCGCGATCGATACGTCTTGGACGGTCGGAAAGGCCGATGGCATCGACGTGGAAGCGGTGTTATACGTTTGGTATCCCGGTGCGGAGGGCGGCAACGCGATAGCCGATCTGCTTCTCGGAAAGGCCAACCCTTGCGGAAAGTTAACCATGACGCTTGCGGAAACGCTTGCCGATTATCCGTCGGACGACGGGTTTGATAACCGCGATTACACCGACTACACCGAAGACATTTATGTCGGCTACCGTTATTTTACCACATTTGACAAAAATGTCAACTATCCTTTTGGATTTGGTTTATCGTATACGACCTTTTCTTTTACGGACGCGGCCTATACAGCCGATGAAACGACGGTGACTGTCCGTGTGACGGTGACCAACACCGGAGAGATGGCCGGAAAAGAAGTGGTGCAGGTGTATTACGGTGCGCCGCGCATTGCCGACGGCAGCAAGCTCGGCAACCCAAAAGCGGAATTAGCCGGTTTTGCCAAAACCAAGCTCCTTGCCGCCGGAGAAAGCGAAACCGTGTCGATCTCGTTCCCGATAGCTTCCATGGCCTCGTTCGACGATACCGGTGCCACCGGCGCGGAGAACAAAAGCGCGTATGTGTTGGAAAAGGGCGACTACAAGCTGTATGTCGGCAACAGTGTAACCAACGCGCTCTCGAATCCGTGCGGCACGTATACCGTCGCCGAAACGACCAAGACACGGCAGCTACACGCCTATTGTGCGCCGACGGATTTGGAAAAACGCCTGCGTGACGACGGAAGCTATGAGGATTTGTCGGGGCTTGCAGTGTCCGATACAGCGCATAAGCCGCAAACGGCCGAAAGTGCCGTCCGCACCACGCCGGAAAGCGTCATTACCGGGCGCGACGTGCTTGCAGGCAAGGCGACGTTAGACGAATTTTTGGCGCAAATGTCCGAAGCGGAACTGGTTTCCTTCATGGTCGGACATGACGGGCGTGTGGACAACTGCACCGGTGCTATCGGCGGCAGCCGCGCCGTCAACAACAAGTATATTCTGCCGGAGCTCCAATCGGCTGACGGCCCGGGCGGTCTGCGTCTCGGCCGCAAGGCGACGGGCTGGGGCTGTGAAACCTTAATCGGCTGTACCTGGAATCCGGAGCTTGCCGAACAGATGGGAGAGGGCATTGCCGAAGAGGCTCTTATCAGCTATATCGATGTGTGGTTAGCGCCCGGCATCAATTTGCACCGCCATCCGCTATGCGGCCGCAATTTCGAATATTACTCCGAAGATCCGTTGTTGTCGGGCAACATGGCGGCGGCAGCGGTCAAGGGTGCGCAGAATAAAGGCATTTATGCGGCCATCAAGCATTTTGCGGCAAACGAAAAAGAGGAAAACCGCAGTCAAAATGACAGCCGCGTGTCCGAACGGGCTCTACGTGAGCTGTACCTAAAGCCGTTTGAAATCTGTATTCAAGAAGCATCGCCGCGCTTTGTGATGTCCTCCTACAACTATTTGAACGGGTATGAAACGGCGGAACGCTATGACCTTTTAACCGGCATTCTGCGCGAAGAATTCGGCTTTGACGGCGTGACGCTCACTGACTGGTACAACGATTCCGATCCGGTGAAGGAACTGCGTGCCGGTATTAACGTCAAAATGCCCATCGGCGATGAAAGCAAGCTGCTTGCGGCTTTATCGAGCGGCGATCTTACGCGTGCCGAATTGATTTCTGCCGTAAAACCGACTGTCAAAGCAATCTTGGACAGCCGCAAAACTGCCGAAATTTCTTCGCAGGTCATCCGTGCCGACGGTGAAACCGGTATCCCTGCGGAAAACTGCTACCGCACGGACGGAACGGTCTACCGCAACGATTTCTTAATGCTCATCGGGCATTACGACACGCGTAACCATTTTATCCCGTGCTTACTGCATTATTTCATCAAGGTCGAAAAAGCCGGGTATTACAACCTTTCCTTCATGGCACTCAACGAAAGCGGCCGCAGTCACAACGATTGCGTCGATGTGTTCGTGGACGGAAAACGCTGCCAAAACCTTGTGTATAACAACAAATACATTTCCGGCGACTATGCTTTCACCAAAAGAGAATGCGGCGTGGTGTATCTGCCCGAAGGCGAGCATACCTTGACCGTAAAAATCAAGAACTATTTCGGACGGTTGGATGGCCTTGTGTTTGAACCGACGCAAAAGCCGGCGGTCGATCCGCTGTCACTTGCAACGCTTTCGTACGTGTGCCGTGAGGAATACAGCGGCACCTTGCCGGATTCGTATACCGGAACTGTCGGCGAGACCGTGACGCTTCCGACTGAGTCCCTCAAACGCTCTGGGTATACCTTTGACGGTTGGACGGACGGAAGCACGGTCTATGCGCCGGGCGCGGCCATGGTGCTTGTCAGTGATACGGAGCTTGCGGCGGCATGGACCGCGCACGAGGTGACCTCCTATGCATTCACCTTTGTATCCGGAAAGTCGTATACCGGTGCTTTGCCGGAAAATGCGCTGTCCGACACACAGACGTTTGTGATTCCGGCCTGCACGGCCGCCAAAGAGGGCTATACGCTTTACGGCTTTACCGACGGCAGCCGCTTGTATAAGACCGGCGATACCGTGCGTGCGACGGAGGAATATACTGCTCTGCAAGCCGTTTGGCTGCCCGTGAATGCGGATATGTCCGTGCTTCGTTTGGCAGATGCCCGTACCGATTTTGACAATACGGGCTTTTATGCCAGCGGCTCGTCTACCGTGCGCCTGACGACCGATCCGGAAAACCCGGACGCCTATGCCTATTATGTGAAATCACATAACGGCGCGTTCTATTCGGCCTTCAGCTATCGCAATACCAAGGCCGGTTATCCGCTCAAAGCCGGACATACTTACGATATTGCCGTTGAATATTTCGTAACGGGCATCAACAAAAACGGCGTGGAGACCATGACCGACGCAAACGCGTCCGTGTTCGTCAACATCGAATATGCCGGAAAACCGCACCTTGTTGTGTCGGATGCGGCTGCCGCCGGTCAATGGCGCACCATGACCACCGCCATCACGGTGGATAAGAATTTTACACCGTCCGACAGCGATACCATCACTTTGTATATCAATCCCGACACGGCGCAGACGAGCGGTTATAATTACTACATCACCAAATTTGACGTCATCGACCGCACCGCGACCGTTTCGTTCGCAAGCGAAGAAAGCGTTTCGGGCGGCAGCCTGCCTGCGGCGATCGATGCAGCCAAAAACAGCGAAATCACGCTGCCGGAAACCGATATCACGCGCGGCGGCTATTACTTCAACGGTTGGACAGACGGCCAGGCGGTCTATCAGCCGGGTGAAACGTATACCGTCACGGAAAATGTCACCTTCTATGCGGTTTGGAAAGCCGGAGGCGTAGTGTTGGCTCTCCATCCGGGCGATTCGCTGACGGATGTTCTGACCTTCTCCTATGCGGCACCGACCGTAACCGAAAACCCGGATCTTGCGTCGGAAAAGGTGTTTTATACCGATAACGGCTTACTCATTTTCAATACCCATGGCCGGATCGCCATGGAAAGCGGCCACACCTACAAGCTAAGCCTTGACGTGCGCCCGGACGAAACACGCGGCTTTGCGCTGTTCTGCCACAAGGATCAAACGGCCTCGCCCGAAACCTTTGTCTATACCGGTATCGGCAGTGCCGCGGCCGGTGTTTGGACGGAACTCAGCGCAACCTTTACGCTCGATGGCTACAACAACGTTCCCGGCAATACCTTGCAGCTACAGATTCAAGGCGCCAATACGCCGTATTATTTCCGTAACTTTACGCTGACCGACCTCACACCGCCCACCGCCTACGAGGTGTGCTTTGAAAGCGACGGCACCTACCGCGGCTCGCTGCCCGAAGCGCAAAGCGTCAAGCGCGGCGAAAGCTTGATCCTGCCGGATTGCACTGCCAAGCGTCCCGGATACGTCTTTGACGGCTGGAAGATCGGCACGACGCAGTATGATGCCGGAAGCACCTTCACGCCGTCCGCAAACATTGCCGCACAAGCCGTTTGGCTGCGGCAATCGGTTGTGTTCGCACTCCGTCCCGGAAGAAGCTATCCCGAAGTCAAAACCTTCTCGATGATACCGCTCGGCACGGATAAAAATCCCGACAACACCGCCGAAACGGTGTTCCGCACGGAAAACGGCGTTTATATCGAAAACACCAACGGCCTTCTTTCCTTGCAAAAGGGCGGCACGTATCGGTTAAGTTTCGATATCCGCCCGGATAACGACGTGAGCCTTGCCTTGTTCTGCCATAAGGATAAATCGGCGTCGCCCGAAAGCTTTGTGTATCAGGGACTTGGGAAAGCAAGTGCCGGGGCTTGGACGAGTATTGCCACGACGTTTACGCTGGATTCCTTCAAAAATGTGCCCGGCAACACCTTGCAGATTCAGATTTCCGGTGCGAATACGCCGTATTATATCCGTCATATCGTCCTCGAAGGCATTCCGGATTATACGGTGACATATGCCGATGCCGACGGGAACGTCACGGAGATTGTCGATCTGTACGGTGCCGTTACGACCTATCAGCCGGAGGAGGCTTTACTCGGAAGCAAGCTGTATACCGTGACAGTGGATGGCGAAACCAAGATTTTCTCGGTCGATACGCCGTTAAGGCTTGCAGAAAAAAATACGGTGATCACGGCCTATCTGCCGCATGAGCTGCAGATTTCGGACAAAAACTCCATTCGCGCTACGTCGCCGGCCGGTATCCGCTTTGCTGCATTCATCGACGGAAAAGGGCATATGAGCGCCGAAGAATACGGCTTTTTGGTGGCGCGTGCCGATTTGTATGCGTTGGCCGGTATCGATCCGGAAGCGGATCTGAAGGTCACGGTTAACGCCGATACGCAAGAACAGACCTTTAGCGGCGTGACCGCCGGAGGCTTTCGGTATGTCGGCGGCAGAAACTATCGCAGCACAAGCACCGACAACAAGACCGTGTTTGCCGAAAACGGCGAAACGCCGTTCGGCTCGTATGGAACAGACGGCTTCTATTTCACCGCTGTCATCACCGGCCTTGACCGCCCGTATACCGTGGAGGGAACAACGTATGTCATGCGGTATCGTGTGCCGTTCGTGGCGCGTTCTTATGTAAAAATCGCCGGTGTTTACTTCTACGGTGATTGCCGCACAGCCAGTATGGAACAGGTTGCCGAAAGACTGACAGACGATGCGAATGCATCGCCGGAGGATAAAAAGTTGGCACAGGAGATCTTAGAGCGTGCCAATGAGACCACATGAAAGAGGGAAAGACATGAAACGCCTGTATCAACCTCTGGCAATTGAATGCATCGGCGTGCCGCTTGCCGATATTCTCCTAAACAGTGCCGATGACGGAAATCTTTACGATGACGCGGATCTGATTTTGGATCCGGACGACGCGGAACTGTTTTGACAAATCCGGATATATAAGAAAAATCCGTATTTCCGTGCAGAAAAGCTGTCGGGAATACGGATTTTTGTCGGTCGGAGCCGTCAAGGCTTTTATGAACGGCTTGCCGGTTCTTGGGCTTTTTCCTTTTCGTCTTCGGCGGACGGTGTTTTTTGCTCCATAAAGCGTTCTGTGTGAATCCGGCGCAAAAGCTCTTTGTCGGGGGTCGATAAGGCAGTGTCGCGCTCGTCGTCCACACCTTCGGTGGCGGATTTGATAAACATGGTCTTGATGGTCAAAAGCACAAGCTTGATATCCAAAAGCAAGGAAAAGGTCGTGCCGTAGGTAATATCCATCAAAATTTTGTCCGATACGCGGGTGTTGTATTTGCCGTATACCTGCGCATAGCCGGTAAGCCCGGCCTTTAAGCAATACCGCATATCATAGCTGGCGACGGCCTCGGAAAACACATCCGCAAAAATCGGACGCTCCGGGCGCGGACCGACAACAGACATCGAACCGCCGAGTATATTGAAAATCTGCGGCAGCTCGTCCAAGCGCAGCGCACGAAGTACCCGGCCGACACGCGTGATGCGCGGATCGTTTTCGGTGGCAAAGCGCGCCCCGTTTTTTTCGGCATCGATGTACATGGTGCGCAGCTTGTAGACCTTAAAAATTTTTTTGTGAAGGGTGTAGCGCTCTTGCTTGTAAATGACCGGTCCGGGCGAATCAAGCTTGATGGCGATTGCACAGATAAGTAAAACAGGAAGGACAATAACGCTTGCCGCAAGGGAAAAAACAATGTCGAAAAGACGTTTGACGATCCGCTGGAAAAGCGTTAAATGAATGCCCTTCTTGATAATGACAGGCGTATCTTCGATCGGATAGGTCTGACCGCGCAGCGTGGTAACGCCATCCACATCGGCGAGTACGTTCACTTCCTTGTTTAGGGATAGCGCACGGTACAAAATCCGCTCGGCGGTTTTGTCGGAAATCTGTGAGGAAATAAAAACTGCGTCAAAGCGCGGAACCAATTCGTCGAGAACCGTGTGCAGCTCGGTCTCGTCATTTTCGTCTAACAAATGATACCAAGCATTGTTGTCCTTATCAGATGCATATTTTAATTTGCGCGCCAAACGGCTGGTGTTCTGCATATTTTCCAAAATCAGAATCGAGCGTTTGCCGACCGTTTTTGCCTGAATGACCGTTATGAGGATACGCCAGCACAGCTCTGTTGGGAGCAGCAAAAGGAATAAGCATATCCAATAGGCACTGCGCGGTCTTTCGAAAAACGGCAGAAACGCAACAAGGTACAGACTGATATAAGCGGTAATGACCCCGATAACGGTGGTGATTACCGTATTGTAAACGCTCTCGGTTTTGAATGAATACAGATCGAGCAGTGTGTAGAAAAAAACGATGGCAACTGACAAGGCGAGATAATGCAAGACGTGTATGCTGTCTGCACATCCGAAAAAAAAGGCAACAAAATAGGCGCACAAAACGGAGCTTGCCGCGTCGCCTATAAACGATACGATCCGAATAGCCTTGCGTTTGCTGTCAACGCTCATGGGAATCCTCCTAGTGGTGTTTGGAATGCCGGAACATCCTATCCATGCTGAAAAAACTGTCCCCGGCAAAGCACCGGGGACAGGCTGGCTGCTTTTTAATACAACAGCTGGTCGTTATATTCATCCAACTTGTTTCGAATGTTCTCCTGGCGTTTTGAGAAGCTGACATATCCGTTGTCGTCATAAGCACTGGTTGCTTTTAGGCAGACCTTATAAGCCCAGTGACTCGGAGACATATCAACAATGGAATAATCTGCCGGTGTAACTTCATACTCGTTTCCGTTCTGATCCAATGCGGTCAATCCCATATCGTTTCGACCGATAATATTGTTGAACAGCTGGCAGAATTCGGCACGGGTCATGATGTCGTTCGGAGCGAATTCCGTTGCACTTACGCCTTTCATGTAGCCGTAGGCATAAACCTTTTTGATATCTTCCTCATACCGGCTACCGACCGTGTCGGTAAACGGAACCTCCGAAGAAAGGTTTAGCTGCAGAGCATGAGAAACGAGCTTTGCCACAAGTCCGCGCGTAACATCGCCGAGAGGGAAGGGCGTATCGGCGTCTAAGCCGCCGACCTTACATTGATAAGCAAGACCTCTGGCATACCATTCGCCGCGGTGCGCTTCGATGGAGGGCGTGACTTTGAGCATCATGCCGCTTGTATGGCCTTCTTGATCGAGAAGACGAACCAACATGGAAGCGACCTGCTCAACGGTTACACTGTCATCCATACCCATATAAATATCGGCTGCTTTGTATTCGTTGCCGTCTTCATCGGTAACTGTGCGGATAACGGGCGCATAGCCGAAAATGTAGGCGAACTGAGAGCCTTTCAGGCTGAGAGAGGTGTCTTCATCGTCTTCATCGTCTTTATCGTCTTCATCGTCTTCATCATAAGCGTTATCCGGAATGTCTTTCGGATCTTCGGGAATGACAATGTCGATGGTGTCGTCCGTAGCCAAATCAATAATGCGGCCGTCGATGTGCCAACCGTCGCTTTCGTGCTTGATAACGTACCATTCGATTCCGTAATACTTGGATTTGAGCTTGCTCCACGGAACGACTTCGCCCTTGTCGGAACGAATGTAGCCCTTGTACATCAGCTGTTCGCGCGCTGCGTCAAATGCTTCGTCATCCGTCGGCGGATCGGTCACCTTAGCCAAAATGTGTTCCTCAGTGATACCGTTGCCGAGAGCAAGGGTGAAACTGTCCCAAAGTCTGTTGGCAAGCTTAGCTGTGGCGACAATGTCGGTGAAATACTCACTGGGACGACTTTCAATATTGCCGTTGGAATCCATCTGCAAACCGTCTAATTGCAGAAAAAATCCCGCGGAATCACTCGGGATGCCGCGGTCGACGTTGGTTTCGGCAAGCACGCTGACCTCCTGACTGTCCCAATCGCTCGACCACAGATTGTCCCAATTGTTCCATCGGCTTGCGGCCGATGCAACTGCTGTGGCGTTTGTGTCGTTAATTCCTGTTTCCTTTGCTCCTGCTGTAAAGCCGACGGAACCGACACCGATTGCCGTTGTTGCAAGCAGGAGAGCTAAAAGCTTTCTCATGTTCATATGAGAACCTCCTTTGTCGAATGCAACCAGACAGTCATAGGCGTTTTCACGCCCGTAGACTCACGGCTTTGCGCCCCACTCTTTCAAGTGGTTTGCCAATGTATTAAATTTGTATACTAATTATACCATAACAGCCGTTTGTTGTCAATGCTTTTGGAACGATTTTCAAAATATGTGCATTTTCAACAAATTTCGTCACGGCAAACAGCACAAATTTTGCAAAGATGCAAAAAGTATCCTGCGCTTCGGCTGTGTCAGTTTGCCAAATAGGCCTTTAATTCCGCCAAATGCTTCCCGGCATCGGCAATCCATTCGTCGGATAACGACAGCGGTGTGCTTGCTTTCGTGCGGTTCACAAGGTCGATCACCGCTTTACCGGATACGCCCTGCTTGTCGATGCGTGCAAACCCGAGTTCCCCAGCTAACAGGTCGATTTTGCCGGTATCCGAAATCGCCGCCGTCGGAATTCCCGAAAGAAGCCCGGCAATCACGCCGTGAAACCGCGAACTGACAAGAACTGCACAGCGCGCCATGTGGCGGAAAATGAGGGACGGGTCGGCATCGTAGGCAATGATTTCGGCTTGTTCGGCATTCTGCATCAGCTTCTTAACCGACATCGCAGCCAACAGATCGTTTTCGTAGCCCGTGTCGAGCGCAAACAGCAAAACCTTTTTGCCGTAACGGCGGCTGTAATCGTCGGCCGCTTCGGCAAGAGCTTTGTAGTAGGAAAAATTATCGGCGGAACCGGCACGCTGTACGGGAACGATTCCCAAGCAAGCTTCGCCGGTGTTTGGATATAGAAGCTGTCGATCTGCCGCAAAAACAATGTCGACGTGCCGCACGGTGTGCTTTTTCGGCGCAAGCGTCTTAATCCATTGCTCCGAAAGCGCGTCCCGGCAGGAGAGGAGGGCATATTTGTTCAACTCGCGCTTGATAAAGAATTTTTGCAGTGCATTTTTCGGCGGATCCATACTGCAATCGATGACCGCGCTTTTTTTGTTTCCAAAGCTTTTTTCACGGAAAAAGGTCAGTGCCTTGAGAGCTAATGTCTTTTTGGAGTCGTACTTGAAGCCGGTGCCGATGACGTTGACAAACGCGTCTGCTTCGGGCGGCGTGGTGACGATGTGTACGTTCGGGCAGCCGTTCAGGTGCAGGCAGAATTCACGCTGCTCGCCGTATACATAAAATTCATGCTCCGGCAGGGCATTGACCGTCACTAACTGCATGACGTCATCGCCGAAGTTTTTGTCGAAATAGCCGAGTAGTTGCAGTTTCACAGAGCGTCCTCCCGTCGTGTACAAAATCGTTACTTTCATTGTAGCGCAAAACAGCAAAAATGCAAGAGCAAAATTGTAAAAACGATCGATATGCGCAAAATGACCGCAGGCAGTGGTGCTTGCGGTCACAAAACGGTTTATTTGTCCTTTAACAAGTCGCGGATTTCGGTGAGCAGCTTTTCTTCGGCGGAAGGCTCGGGTTCTTTTTCCGGTTCTTCCGGCTTGGCTTCTTCCTTCATATGTAATAACTGCTTGGCTTTTTCCGCAGATTTTGCGGCTACGCGGATGACAATGAAAATGCACAGCGCGATGATCAGAAAATCGATAACGGTTTGTAAGAATGCTCCGTAGTTGAGATAGGTTCCGGCAACCGTTTCGCCGGCTTCATTTACGGTGTCCGGTTTTAACACGATGCGTAACTCCGCAAGCGACTGTTTGCCGGTGGCAAGCGAAATGAGCGGCATGATGACATCCGCCACAAGAGATTTGGTGATATTTCCGAATGCCGTGGCGATGACCACACCGACTGCCATATCCACCACATTGCCGCGGTTGATAAACGCTTTGAAATCTTCAAAAAACTTTTTCATGATGCATCCTCCTTGAAACAGTCAATCTTGATTTCAGTCAATCTTGATTTTCGTACACGCACGGCTTTAATACGCCGACATAGGGCAGATTGCGGTATTTTTCGTTGTAATCCAACCCATAGCCGACGATGAACTCATCCGGAATCACAAAGCCTTCATAATGGATGTGGATTTCCTTTTTGCGTCTGTCCGGTTTGTTGAACAGCACGCACAGCTTGACCTGCCCGGCGCCGAGATCCTTTTCGAGATGCTCAAGCATCCAAGAAAGCGTGTTGCCGGTGTCGAGAATATCTTCGATGACAACGACATTGTAATCGGAAAGATCGGTTCTGTCCGGCTCAGCCTTTAAGCATAACTTGCCCGAGGTTGTTCCGGAGCCGTAGGAGGAAACTTTGATGAAATCGGTTTCGAGCGGAATATTCAATTTTTTCATGATATCCGCCATGAAAATGACCGAGCCTTTCAACACGCCGAGCAATAACAGCTTTTTGTCGGAGTTTTTGAAATCTTCCTCTATTTCATAAGCGATGCGCGTGACGGCTTTGTCAATTTCCTCCTCGCTTACCATAACTTTTTCGATACAGTCTTTGTAATCCGTATACACGTTTGATACTCCCTTCGGAATTTTCGTTATTATCTGCTGCTTCAGACGGTTTTGAAACGATGCTTTGCAATTTATGCATTGTCTTTGGCAGCTCTTTCGCGTTCCGCTTGGGAAGCGCGCAAATAAACGGGATTGAACACAGCCGCCGTGAAGCTTTCGGGATGCGCGGCAGCCTGCGGATAGAGTCCGGCGGCACAGCGTGCCACGGAAAAGGCATCTTCGTACAACATTTCCTGTCCGCCTAAGGTAAAATCGATGTCCGGCGCCTGTTTGCAAAACAGTGCATAAAACGCTTCCGCACCGTCGCCGATTAGTGTGATCTTTTTGCCGGGAAACCGGCTTTTTGCACTGTTTACGATCTCTTCGTACGTGAGCAGCGCGTCGGCCGTCAAGCGTTTGACGCCGTTTTTGCAGGACTTGAAAAACGCGTGATAAAACTGATTTCTGCGTGCATCCATCACGGGTAAAAGAATGCGTCCGGACGGAAGAGAAGCACCGTTGAACGCCAAAGCTTCTAACGTCGAAACGCCGATACAGCATAGATTCGGACGGGAAAAAGCAAGTCCTTTTGCCGTGGCGGCACCGATCCGCACACCGGTAAAGGAGCCTGGACCGACACTGGCAGCTAACACGGAAATATCCGCAAAGGAAAGACCGGCATTTTCCAAACAGAAATCGATCATCGGTAAAAGGCTTTCGCTGTGCGTCAAGGTCGCATTCACCGCGGCACGGGCAAGCGGCTTGAGAACCATCGCGTTGTCGAGTACACTTACACAGGCGGTGGCCGTTTTGGCGGCAGTGTCGAGAGATAAAAAATACACGGCAAAACCCTCTTTTGCGAAAATCCATACGCTGTGCGTATCCGAACAGAATTAGACAAAATACGACAGTCATGATACTGTTTAGTATAGCATGAGAAGCGAAAAAAGTCAACTGTCAAAAGCGAAAAAAACAGCGATTTCGGGAAAATTCGGGGAAAAACGTGCGTCAAAGCTTCCAAAACCGTGCAAGGCGGCAATCTATTGCGAAACTGTTGAACAAATTGTTGTTAAATTCCTGCAAAAAAAGCTTGACAAACGCATTCATGTGTGCTATAATAATTGGGCAACGTAAGGAACGGACTTCGTCTCATGCCGGAGTGGCGAAATCGGCAGACGCCCGGGACTTAAAATCCCGTGGGACTCAAATCCCGTACCGGTTCAAGTCCGGTCTCCGGCACCACTCACGTTGTATACTATATCGCGGAGTAGAGCAGCCTGGTAGCTCGTCGGGCTCATAACCCGAAGGTCGTTGGTTCAAATCCTTCCTCCGCAACCATCTAAGAACGGTAATTTTGATACAAAGTTGCCGTTCATTTTTTATGCCGAAAACGCCTATATACAAGGGTTTTCAGAAATAAGAAAAGTTTCATTGTGATTTTTCGAGTGAATATTTGCAGTATATTTTTTTGCTTCTTGTTCCTTAAAATTCACTCGGTAACTTTTCTCCGAAAAAATGCACCGCTTTTGACTTTTGCCTTGTCAAAGCGGTGCATTATGTTAATTCGACTTTATTGCATTACTTGTAAACTGATGCAGATACTTTCTCGGTGAAACGCCGTAGTGTTCTCTGAATGACTTGCTGAAAGCATAAATACTCGAGTAATTCATAAGCTCTGCCACCTGAGAAATGCTTTTTTTGTTTTCAGCAAGCAAAAGTCTTGCCGTTTCAAGCCGCTTTACTCTGTAATAGTAGGAGAGGGAAACGGTGGTTGCTTTTCTGAAAAGGGCTGATAAATAGCTGTAATTGTAGCCCATATCACGTGCCATTTCGTTGAGATTTGTAAGAGTGTAAAGATGGGTGTCAATGTAATTCATCATCTTGTAGCAAAGTTCGGAGTTGCTGTTATTTGTGGAAGCGATTTTAGATGAATCAGCCTTCATTCCTCTTAACACGTAAACAATCATCTGATTGCACAGAGCAGAAAGCATTTCGTTGGAAAACGGGGTGCTGTTTTTGTTATTGTCGTCAAACTCTGAGAGGATACAGTCAATTAAATCAATCACCTTTTCGTTGTGTATTACCCTTGAGTTTGGTGAGATTTTCTGAGACCATACCTTGTTAAGCTCATCGGCAAATCTGAAGGAGTTTACCGAAAAGGTGATAAAGTCGTAGGACAGTGGATCGTCGGAATCCGATTCTACTTTGTGAATTTCAAAAGGAAATGAAACATAAATGTCGCCTTTTTTTACTTCTGCCGCCACACTTCCCGTGTACATCCTGCCACTTCCGCGAGTAATAACGGAAAGCTCATAAACTCCTCCGTGCATGTGTTCTTCGATAAAAACGCCAATTCCGGATCTTCCGAGATATATAAGAGAAATGTCGTCAAGATAAAGGACTGTTTTCAAATGAAATCATGTAATCACCCCCATACTCAAATTATAATCTTGTTGTGATGCTCTGTCAATCAAAAAACAAAATATTTACGAAAATACCGTAAATTTCCAATAAATATCAAAATTCAGGATAACTTTTACAAAAGTTAGATATTTACACCGGCGGCTGACTTTTGATATACTTAAAATGTAATAATTTATAAGGAGGAAAATCCCTATGAAAAGGCTACTCTCTCTTTTATTGGCAACTTTAATGATAGTTTTGTCAGTACCTATGACAGCATTTGCAGAAGATGACTCAGCTTCTCTTGCTGCTGAAGGTTTGACACTCACTCCGGGTAAAAATTTCTTTACCGGTGCAAATGCAGCAAATGAATTTTCTGCTACCTGGATGCAGTCCTGGTGGACAGGCGGTCAAATGAGCAACTATCTTGTAACAAACGGACAAAGAACCGTTATGAATGACGGCGACTCGCGAGGCGATTATGTACGCTTCTCGTGGGATGCGGCAAATGACGGCTTCATCTACGGCACCCACTATCCTGCAAATGACGTTGCAGGCTATGCAATCGAAACAGACAGACCTGTTGTTGTCGGCTTCTACGGACGTTCATCACAGGATGGATATTTCCTTGTCGGCGGTAACAGCGAAAGTGAAGTTGATTACGATTTTTCAAGACATTGCTTCTTCTTGGGAAAGGACTGGGCTTACCATAGCTCAGACTTTACCATTAAAGACGATGCCTCTGTTTTGTCAAATTACTGGGTTCGTGTGGGTGCTACCGTTCAGGATACTGCACAGACAGTTGACGTTGATGACGTTACAATCGCACCTTACTACCGGTTTGACTACTATGTAGACGGCAAAAGCTATGGCTATGCCTATGTTTCACCCGTAAACAGCACAAACGGCGCATATCTTTCATCGGCTTCTGCTTCGCAGATTGAAGCCCCTGTAAAAGACGGCTATACCTTTGTCGGCTGGTCACTTACCAACGGTGTTGTTGAAACAGTGGATACTGTTTCTCTCAGCAATGCAGACGTGTCTCTCTATGCAGTTTTCGAAGAGAATGTCACAGAGCCCGAACCCGGCCCCAATCCCGATGAAACCGTCGGTATCGGCTCACCCGGTATTAATCTCTTTACAACAGAAGAAAACTTTGTGGACTTTGATAACGGTGACTGGCAGAATAACTGGTGGCTCGGCGGTCAGTTCCAGAGCTATCTTGTTGAAGGCGAATCGAGAACCATTGCAAATGACGGCGGTGACAGGGGAGACTACCTCCATATTTCCTGGGATAAGACAAATGACGGTATTCTCTATGCCCACTACTATCCCAACGGCGTTGACGGACTCAATGTTGAAGACGACAGACCTTTCTATGTCGGCTTTTATGCAAAGGCATCAAGCGAAACTTATGTAAAGTTCGGTAACTTCTCGGGCACAAACTATGACGGCGGCGATATTGCATACGAATGGGCAAAGCACTGTCTGTATGTAAGAAACCCCGGCTGGAATTATTTCAACACAAGCTTTACAAGACTTCCCGATAAGGAAGTGTTCCAGCAGTTCAGAATTTCCTACGGTGCAGGAGACGGAACAATTGCCTGCACACTTGACATTGACGATATGGTTGTAACACCCTACTACAGAATTGACTATCTTGTAGACGGAACCGAATATAACCACGCATATGTTTCACCCATAAGTGTCCTTGACGGCACATTTATTTCCAGCACAGAAGCAGATCAGCTCGGCGGTCTTACCCCCTATAAGTCGGGTTATAAGTTTGTCGGTTGGTCTCTTAACGGAGAAAATGTTGTGACAACAGTAAACCTTGAAAATAAGGACATTACACTTGAAGCTGTATTTGAAAAAACAAATGAGGAAATTGTTCCCGATGCGCCTACTGCACCCGCAGGTGCTAAGGTCGGCGACCCGGGTATCAATATGTATAATGTAAACTCCATTAAGTACGGCTTTGATAAGGGTACTGTCGGTGTGCCTGACAGCACAGTGGATTTTGGCACATACGGCGGTGCAGTAAGTGCAAATGTTTATCTTGACGGCGACAATAAGGTAACATATGCAAATATTCCTTCGGGTGGTGCTTCCCACTATGCAAGACTTCAGAACTATTCCTTCGAGCTTGCTCGCCCCATAACCGTTTGCTTTGACGCAAAGGGAAGCGGTACTGTAAATGTACTCAATTATGCTGCCGATGTACAGCTTCTTGCCAACACGAACCTTACTTCTGACTGGAAAACATATTCTACAGAGGTTTCTGCAAGCGAAGGCATAATAATTCTCCACGCTTTCAGCGGAGATGCTTACTTTGATAATGTGTATATCGCAGCAAACTATAAGTTCAACTACTATGTAGGCGGCTCGGTTTATGAATCTGTTTACGTTTCACCCCTTAATGACGACGGCACCCTTGCTCTCACAAAGGATGCAAAGCAGATTGCTGACCCCTCAAAGCCGGGTTATACCTTCCTCGGCTGGTCACTTACCGACGGCGGTGAGGTGGTAGACGAAATCACCCTCGGCTGCAAGGATGTAAACCTTTACGCAGTATGGAACTTCGAAGGCACACTTCCCGGTATGAACGTACTCACAGACGACAACACAACCTTCGACTTTGAAGACGGAAATATAGGCTATGTTAATTTTGACGGTGCAAGCCAGACTGTTTCTGAAGGTGTTCTCAGTACACAAGGCAACGGTGCATGGTATGTTTACATGAACCGCAGCTACTATAATCTTACAGGCTACGGCAGACCCGTTGCAATTGCCTTTAAGTATAAAGAAGAATCTGCAAACAGCGACGATTTCGTTCAGATAATCGGTAACGGCGTATGGGAAGGCACACAGACATATTCTCCCACTACCGAATGGCAGTCGGCACATTATCTTGCGGATACAACAAACGGTGCAAACCTTTCTGACCCCGCGTTTATTATCTACGCAGTTGCAGGCTCAGGAAAGCTTTGCTTTGATGACTTTGTTCTGGCTCCTGCATACAGCTTTACATATTATGTTGACGGTGAGGAGTATAAGACAGAATATATTTCTCCGCTTGATGAAAACGGAGATTACAGAGACAGCGTTGTACCTTCCGTAGAAGTACCCATAAAAGAAGGCTACAAGTTTGTAGGCTGGTCGGCATCTCCTGCGGCAACAGAAGCACTTGATGCGGTGGCACTCAATAACGAAGACGTTGTTCTCTATGCAGTATATGAACTTGATGAAAACTACTACTTAGGTGACGGTATGGCAACAGCATTTGACAGCAAAATCAAGGGTCCCTATGGCACTCTTATCTACAGACAGAACTTTGATGATGCTGATTCAATCAAAGACTATGAATATGATCAAGACTATGTAAGTGCTTATTCCGATGCCGGTGCAGCACTTGGCGATACTTCTTATGTTTATTCACAGGACGGCGACGGCTCAGCACCTCTATTTACGCTTGTAACCGACCCTGTATCGGGTGTAGGCAAGAGCCTTTCAATGACAGGTAAGACAGACTATCCCATTTACAGACTGAAGTTTGACGGTAATGTTCTTTCAAAGCCCGGTATGTACCGCTTTAACTTCAAGAGTAACAGAGGCGAAAACGCTGTCAGCGAAAGATTCCGCTTCTATATGAATGATGTGACAAATGCTGATACAAAGACGGTTGAACCTTCTAACGCATATTGGACAGAATTCCCGTCACACTACGGCGTATGGTACACAGAAGAAGACAGATATAAGGCGGCACAGCAGAACTTCTATCCCAACAATGCATTCCGCGTTGTAACAAGGGAAGAATTTGACGCCAGCGGTCTTGCTTCCGATGAATATACTCTTGACTACGTATATTCCATGAATTACTTTGACGTATTCCTCAACATGGGTAACGGCAAGACACTACACCTTGACGACTTTGAAATCTGGTTTGAAGAATATGCCGATGTTACTTTTGTACTCGACGGCACAGACCTTTCTCTTGACGTAACACACAGAAGCTTCAAGCCCGGTTCACACATGCCTGCACCCAATGCTGTTCCTGCCGGCTTCAAGTTCCTCGGCTGGACAGAAACCGAAGGCTCTGATGACTGTACAATGGTTGCAAAGGCAGGAAAGTATACTCTTTATCCTGTAGTAAAGTCTCTTTCCGAACTCGATATGGAAAACGGACTTTTAGGTTATGAAGCAATAGAAGACCTTGACGCTTCGGGACTTGCCGAAATCAACGAAGTTGAATATCTTCCAAATGTCCTTGAGGGCGATTCCTTCTATGATAAGGCAATGGCACTTGCAAAGGCAGGTGTTATTGATGCAGACTTCTCTCCCTACGAATATATTACAGATACAGAGCTTTCTGCAATCAATAATAGATTCAGCGGCAGTGAAGAAAAGCTTTCATACACTCTTAAAAAGAATGAAGACTTAATGGTTCTCGGTGCTGAAACTGAAATTACAGCAGACTTCATTACAGCAAGCGACAGTTATCTTGCTTCGCTCGTAGAAGAACCCGTCGGGGCACTTGATATGGGCATCTGGCTGTGGGGTAACTACAACACAAGAGAGTATCTGAGATATGACTTTACTGCCAAGAAGGAAGTTGAAAAGGCAGAGCTTGAAATACACGCTGACAATAGCTTTGATATCTATGTAAACGGAGCATATTATCCCTCATATAATGAAGACGGCTGGTATGTATCGAAGTGCGTGGATGTGACAGAAAGCACCCAAATGGGCGTAAACAAACTGGGTGTACGCTTCTTCCTTGCTGATTCTCCTTTTGAAAATTCCAACGCAATGAGAGCATCCATAAAGGTTACATATACCGACGGCACAAGCGACACCTTTAAGTCCTCCTCCGACGGCAAGTGGCGTTTCTACATTCTCTGCGGACATTATGAAAACAGAGAACCCGAAAACTGGATGACGGTAGACAGTATCGGCAGTCTTGCTTCGGCAGTACATCTTCCTTTGATGTATAATGACGCAGGACTTCATCCGAGAGAAATCCGCCGTTCAATGTACTACAGAACTGATTTCGACTCCTCTAAGACTGTAAAGAAAGCAACACTTTATTCTGCTTCCAAGGGTCTTTATATTCCTTACATCAACGGCGAGAGGGTAGACAATGCCAAGTTTATCTCGGGTGCTATGCTTGACGTGAGCGAATATCAGGCGTTTGACGTAACAGGCTATATTCAGAACGGTACTAACACAATTGCAGCCCAAACGGGTAACGGCTGGTATAACAGTGAAAACGTTTCCAATATGTACTGGAATAAGCCTCTTCTTATGATGCAGCTTGAAATCGAGTATACAGACGGTACAACAAAGACAGTTAAGACAGACAACACATGGAAGGTAACAGCATCTCCTCTTTACGAAAACGATATCCAGTTCGGTGAAAGATACGATGCAAGACTTGAAATTGACGGCTGGAACGAAGTCGGTGCAAATACCTCCGGTTGGTCAACAGCCGTAAAGAATACATCCTCTGTTCCTGCACTCGAACCTCAGAAGTATCCTGCTTCCAAGGCACACGAGCAGAGAGCCGTTTCAATGTCAATTCTCAACGACACTTCTGTTTGCTATGACTTCGGTACAAACTCTGCAGGGCGTGCAAAGCTTGTTCTTAAGAATACCAAGGCAGGCGAGGTTGTAATTGTTAGATATGCAGAGGATGTGTACCGGAATGACGCCTGCACAGAAATTTACGGCGACGTTTACTTTACATACGACACACTTTCTTCGGGACGTTCTCCTTATGCTGCAAAGAATATCGACGTTTATATCTGTAAGGGTGCCGAAACCGAAATCTTTGAGCCTGAATTTACATATACAGGCTTCAGATACATCTACGTGTCGGGATACAGCGGTGAATATACACTTGATACTGTAAGAAAGATGGATACCTACACCGATAACGATATTGTAGGTACTGTCGAAACATCCAACCAAGATATTATGCGTCTTTGGGATGCTGTAACACGAAGCTACCGTTCCAACATTATCGGCGGTCCTCAGGACTGTCCCACAAGAGAAAAGAACTTTTGGAACGGCGATATTCAGGTTTATGTAAATACAGCAAACTGGTATATGAATAACAACTACTTCCTTGCAGCCTGGACTGAAAACGGACGTAAAATGGAGGAAGGCGTTTACGGTTGGGAAGACGAAGAATATATAGTACCTCTCTCACTCTATAAGTACTACGAAAATACAGATGTGCTTGAAGCAAAGTACCCTGTGCTTCTCGATATTATAGCAGAACGTGAAGGTCACGTTGCTTCCGACGGACTTCCCACAGGTACAAACCCCTACGGCTATTCACCTTATAATGATCATATGTCAACCGTAAGAGTTTCTTCCGACTTCTATGCTGCGGCATTCTTCTGCAGAATGTACAGAGATGCTGCGGAAATTGCTTCTATTCTCGGTAAGACAGCGGATGCGGAAAATTTCGCTCAGAAGTTTGAAGAAGCAAGAGCAAAGTTCAATGCAAAGTATTACATTCCTTCTGAGCATGACTATAACCAGCGTTGCCAGGGCGGTGTTGTAATTCCTATGGCATTCGGTTTAGTCGACGAAAGTGAAATGGAAGGTCTTGCAGCAACGCTTCACGACTATGTTGTGGCGGCAGATTACCACCAGAACAGCGGCTTTACATCGGCAGAATTCCTCTATATTATCCTTTGCGACTACGGTTACGCAGAAGATGCATATAAGATTCTCACAAACGAAACATATCCTTCGCTTCTCTATATGCTCTCAACGGGCGCAACAACAATGACAGAGCGTTGGGACGGTATGCAGCCTCATTCCTTCGGTTCTGCCAACCACTACGCATTCGGCTCCTTCTCAAGATTCTTCTTTGAATCCCTCGGCGGTATCAAGATTGATAAGCCCGGTTTTGATGAAATTACAATCAAGCCCTCGTTTATGAAGGAAATAGGAGACTTTAAGGTAACACACGAAAGCCGTCACGGTCTTATAGAATCGGGCTGGGTATATAATGAAAGCTCCGATACATATAAGTGGACAGTAACCGTTCCTGAAGGTGTTTCTGCAACACTCGTTACACCCGACGGAAATGAAATGTCACTTACAAATACGACAGAGACATACACCATCGGCGCAAACGGTTCGGTAACAGGCGGACTTGATATCAATATCGGCGAAAGACAGTCGTCTTCTAATGTGAGATATGCTGAAATCCGCGGTATTCAGACACTCATTTCTGAAAACGCAGACAACATCTTCACTGTTATTCCTTCGTCCAATATGATTGTTGAAATCGTCGAAAAGACAAGTGCAGAAACATCTGAAATCGTAACAAGTGCGTATTATTTTGTTGATGCATCTGCAAAAACATATAAAAAACTCAGTATGGATTCCTACATGACAACCGACGGCAAGAAGTCTGTAAGAACAAAAGATCCTATGGGTATACGTTTCAGATACAGTACCCTTAAGTCTGCAAAGTCGGAAGAAGAAGCATTCGTTATTGACGAAATCGGCTTTATTGTTGCAGTAACAGATAATCTCGGTGATGCCGAATTGACACTTGATTTTTCAAAGTATGTAACAGGTGTTGCTTACAATAGGGTAGACAATACCGATATCGTATTTGACTCCAACGATAACATTGATGTGTTTACTTGTGTCGTTAAAAATATTCCCATATCAAAGTATAAGACAAATCTTACCTGTAAGACTTATACAAAGATTACTGTTGACGGTGAGCAGTTCACACTCTACGGCGAAGCTGTCACGGGTAATGTCTATGATATGGCAAAGAAACTTCTTGAAACTGCAACCGACACCGAGACCAAGAATGCTCTTTATAATATAATTTTAGATTATGATAATACTCTTAGTCTTCCCGGTGACGATTTGTTTGAACAATGAAACTCTGTCAATGAATGATGATAATCCGTATAGTACACTTATGGTTTACTGGCAGTACAGAGCAGAAAGAGTCGGAATGGAGCAGGACTGTGCAGGTATTATGCGTGTTGACGGAAGCGCCAGACCCGTTGCCTATGCCGCAAAGGATTTCGGCGAAGATTTACATAAGAATATGCAGTATCTTGCAGGGGCAGAGGTAGAGGAAGGCGACATAGCAATCGTATTTGACTTCGACAGCCTTCTCATGAGTGAAATCGAAGAAGCATCAAAGGACATTTTCCAATATGCATACACACCCGATGAGTTTTACTACACAAGAAGCCATCAGGGTATGTACAAGCTCCTCAGAAACTGCGGTTACAATGTGGACTATACAAGTGCCACACGTCCCGAAACATTCGAAAAGTATAAGGTGCTTTACTTCCCTTACTATTCTATGCCTGACGAAAAGATTGTGCCCTATCTTGAAAAGTTCCTTCAGAACGGCGGTACAATCATTGCAGACGAAGGCTTCGGGCTTCGTGATCTCAACACTTGGATGAGAGCGGGCGACATCAACTGTAAGCCTCTTATGACTGCACGTATTTTGGAACGAAGAAAGCTGTACAAGAAGGAAGAGTACTTCGACTTTATGGGTGAAAGAACAAGAATTTACCCTTACAAGTCACAAATCAAGGTTGAAAATGCGTCTGTTCTTGCAAGCTTTGACGATGGTACACCTGCAATTCAGCGTGTAGAATACGGCAAGGGCAGGATTTACATTTCGGTTGCTTCCATCGGTTATGCTTATGAATGTATGGGTGAGCAGGTCTGGGAAAAGTTCCTTGACGGAATAATGAATGAAGCAGGCATAGAAAAGTATAAATTTGCCGATGCAAAGAACGGCATTTATGAAAAGAGAACAATAAACGGCGACAAGGAAATTGTCTTTATATTCAACATCTCCGACGAAGATAAGACCTTTGACCTTGGAAAGGAAGTTATTGCTTTCGGTGCGGATGCTGAAGTTGTCGGAAACAGGATGACTGTAAAAACGGGCGAAATCGGATATGCCGTTGTTAAGGCGGAAGTGAAAAACTGAGCAATATTTTTTATTATATGGCACAATATTGTCTTGATTTAAATAATTAAGTTGGTCCATATTGTGCCTTGGCACAACAAGGTTCTCCGAAATATAGAAATCTTTGATTTCGTTATATTTCGTGATGGTTCTTATTATTCACTGCTCTCCTGTCTTGACTTGAGAAAAAGAAAAGTTCACTATGAACTAATCTTATCTTTTTGAAAAATGCACCGCTTTTTCGGTCGCATTAAAATTAAGCGTCAGTGTCATGAAAAAAGCATTTGCACAAAGCAAGTGCTTTTTTTTAACGAAATTTGCCGCTTCGCGTCAAGTGAAATCTGCGGTGAAATGCACCTGCGGTGCGTGAAATATCCGCTTCGCGGATGTTAAAAGGCAAATTTCATATCACAGAGA
>URCT01000023.1 GCA_900546385.1 uncultured Eubacteriales bacterium
GGGCAGCACCTGCAGCGGATACGCACCGCCGCCCGCCGTCACCTGCAAGATGAGGAACAGGACGGCAATTGCCTTGCCCAGGTTCGCGAACGCAAGCACCAACGTGTAGATGAACAAGGAATACACCAAACCCGACACCCAGAAACACAACATGAACAACAGCGGATGGCTCACCTGCACTCCCAGGAACAGCATGTTGCCAAGGCCCACGCAGGTGGTCTGCAAAAGCGACAGCACCGCCACCACACAGTAGCGCCCAAAGTAGAGCTCGCGCGGCTTGGGGTTGTCAAGCTCGGCAAGCCCTCGCGTGACAAATACATCGAGGTTTACCGCGAAAACATCCGCCGTCTCGGCAAAGAGGGTATCAAGGTCATCTGCTACAACTTCATGCCGGTGTTCGACTGGCTCCGCAGCAGTCTTGACTATGTCAATGCCGACGGTT
The DNA here is from genome assembly GCA_900546385.1 of uncultured Eubacteriales bacterium. Taxonomy (GTDB): domain Bacteria; phylum Bacillota; class Clostridia; order Oscillospirales; family CAG-382; genus UMGS882. Next base: position 443 of record URCT01000023.1, read on the forward strand.
CGACCTCGCTTATTTACCGTGACGAGGCCGTGCTTGCCATGGATCCGCGTGCCGGCGACCTGTCGCTGCCCGGCTGGGACGCAAGCTACACCAAAGAGGGTCTCGGCAAGCTGCTTGAGGAATACAAGGACATCGACGACGAAGCGCTTTGGGCAAACTTAAAATATTTTCTCGAAGGCATTATTCCGGTCTGTGAGGAATACGATGTTAAAATGGCCATTCATCCGGATGATCCGCCATGGGGCATTTTCGGTCTGCCGCGCATCGTGACAAACGAGGAAAATTTGGACAGACTTCTCCGTCTGGTCGATTCACCGTATAACGGCCTTACGCTTTGTACCGGCTCGCTCGGTGTCAACCCGAAAAACGATATTCCGCACATGATTCGCCGCTTTGGCGGTGAAGGACGCATTCCGTTCCTCCATGCACGCAACATCAAATGGACGGGGGAGCGCGATTTCAACGAAACGGCGCACAAAACCGAATGCGGTTCGCTCGATATGTATGAAATCATCAAGGCGGCGCACGATGTCGGCTTTGACGGCTATATCCGTCCCGACCACGGCCGCATGATTTGGGGCGAAACCGGCAGACCCGGCTATGGACTGTATGACAGAGCCTTGGGTGCGGTGTACCTTAACGGCCTTTGGGAAGCCATTGACAGAGGGAACAAATAAAAAGTAAAAGGGAAGAAACGATTGGAACAGAAGCGTTTTACCAAAAATGACAATGGATTTATTTGTGCAAACTGCGGCTTTTCGGTGCTGCCGCTCGGCAAGACCAGCCGCAATCACTGTCCGAAATGCCTTTGTTCGCTGCACGTGGACATTCTTCCCGGCGACAGAGCCTGCGACTGCGGCGGTGTGATGAAACCGATTTCAGCCGAGCCTGACCCGAAAAAAGGCTATGTGCTGACGCACAAATGCACAAAATGCGGCTTTATCGGCAAAAACCGTGCCGCCCTTGCCGAAACCGGCAGGAATGCTTTGCCGCCCGAACAGTATGATGATATGGATTTTATCATCAAGCTGACAGTCAACCGGAATTGGTAAACAACCGAATATCTGCAAAAAAACGAACCGCTTGCATAACGGTTCGTTTTTTTTCGTATCTTACGGCCACTGCATTAGCCACAGCACGGCCAAAACAAAAAAGCCGACTGCGATCTGCAGCAGTGCGCCGCCATAGGCGGTCGAAGCGGCGCGTTTCGCCTGGAACGAATTTTTTCGCAAGCGGAACAGTGCCCAGATAAAACCGAAAACCGGTACAAAAAAGCACAACAGCCGAAAGCCGAAGGACAATTCATCCACCGAAATGTTATATGTTTCGGACACGCTGCCGGCAATCGGTTCGCCGCACACCGGACAGCGATCGGCATTTTCCGGCAGGGTACAGCCGCATTGATAGCAATATTTCATAGTTTCCATCCTTCTGCTTCATATTTGCACCTATATAAGTGCATAAATAATATACCGTAAATCTATAATAATGTCAAGACCATACACCGAATAAAATAAGATGGGAAGGACTTTATTATGAATACGGAGTATGAGAAACGCTTAGGAAAGCATATTCGTTTTTTGCGGAAAAAGAAAAAGCTGACACAGGAACAGCTCGCGGCACGGTTTCAGGTGGCCGGCTGTGATATCACGCGCAGCACGATCGCCAAGATCGAGGTCGGCCAGCGTCACATCTATGCCGACGAAATTGTTCTTCTGTGCAGTATTCTAAACGTAACCTATGAAGATTTCTTTATCTGAATGCAAATAATTTGCGCAAAGCAGACTTTTGAAAAAGAATCGGAAAAATTCGAAAAAAGCCTTGACAAACCGGAAAAAGTGTGGTAGAATAGCAAAGACAAAGAAGCAGAGCAATTCTCACCCACCGTTTCCGACGGAAGGTCAATAGAAAGGCAGGACGGGTTCGTCCGGTCATTTTTTGCGATTTTACAGTCGTTTGAGTTGCTTTGCGAAGGATTTTTCCTTCGCTTTTTGTTTGCAGGTGCATATTTTTTTGGAGGTGTTATCTATAAGCGCGAAAGAGGTTATGATCAACGATCAGATCCGTGCAAAAGAAGTAAGAGTGATCGACAGCGACGGTTCGCAGCTCGGCATTCTTCCGCTCGCAGAGGCCTTAAAGCTTGCCTATGGCAAGGATTTGGATCTTGTGGAAATTTCGCCCAATTCCGCTCCGCCCGTTTGCCGCGTAATGGACTACGGAAAGTTCCGCTTCGAACGTGACAAGAAGGAAAAGGAAGCGAAAAAGAAACAGCAGACGATCGATATCAAGGAAGTTCAGCTTTCCTGCCGCATCGATACGCATGATTTCGAAACCAAGCTCAAGCACGCACGCCGTTTTCTTGACGACGGAAACAAAGTCAAGGTCTGCGTGAAGTTCAAGGGTCGTGAAATGAGTCATACAAGCATCGGTCATGATATTATCGTTAAGTTCGGCGAGGCTTTGTCGGACATCGGCGTCATCGAAAAAATGCCGGTTCTCGACGGCAGACAGATGATCATGTTCGTCAATTCCAAAAAGAATACGCCTCAGAACGCCACTTCCAAGAAAAAAGAGAAAGCGCAAAATCCCGAAAACGCGGCTGAAAAGAAACCGGCCTCCGACACGGAAGCCAAGTAAAAAACGCAAAAACCGCGTATCAAAGCGCATACGGAGACTCTTTGCGGGTTTCCGCAAAAGTTCGAATCGAAAGGAATGTTTACATTGGCAAAGCAAAAGTCACACAAGGCTACCGCAAAACGTTTCAGCGTTACAAAGGGCGGTAAGGTAAAGTACAATCAGTCCAACAGACGTCACAAGCTCGGTCTTAAGACGCCGAAGAGAAAGAGACAGCTTCGCGGCGGTGCAATTTTGAGCGAATCCTTCGCACCCACCATCAAGAAGCTCATCCCTTACGCATAAGGCAAACGTTAAAAAGAATAACCGAAAGGATTGTGACATAAATGGCAAGAGTAAAAGGCGCTCTCATGACAAGAAAGAGACGCAATAAGGTATTAAAGGCAGCAAAGGGCTATTGGGGCTCTAAGAGCAAGCACTTCAAGATGGCCAAACAGGCCGTTATGAAGAGCGGCAACTACGCATTCACCGGCAGAAAGCTCAAGAAGAGAGATTTCAGAAGACTTTGGATCACCCGTATTTCGGCTGAAGCTAAGGTCAACGGCATCAACTATTCGCAGTTCATGAACGGCTTGAAGAAGGCCGGCGTGACCTTAAACCGCAAGATGCTCTCCGAAATCGCTGTTGCCGATAAGGCCGCTTTCGCTTCCCTCGTGGCTCAGGCTAAGGCTGCTCTCTAATCCATCAAATCGATACGATTTTACCCGGATGTTCAAAAAACATTCGGGTATTTTTTTGCGTGAAGCCTTGCATATTGCGCTCTTTTGTGGTAGAATAATATGTAATTTTATGTTCTCACTCAAAAGGAGCCGCCTATGCTTAAAGACACTCCGGAAATCAAGGCCGAACGCGTGACCGAGACGCTGACCGTTTATCAGCAAAAAGGCGTGTTTTCGTTCGGCACGGACGCGATGTTACTTGCCGATTATGTCAGCGAACAAACCGCCACGGCAAGTGCCAAAAAGCTGTGCGATCTGTGTTCCGGCACAGGCATTTTGTCGCTCGTGCTGTGCGACCGTTTTCCGAATCTCACAGCCGACGCGGTGGAGATCAATCCCGACGCGGCACGGCTTTCGGAAAAAAGCGCGGCAGAAAGCGGTCTTGCCGCCCGTTTCACGGCGCACACCGCCGATATCAAGCAAATCCGCACGCTTTTTGCAAGCGAATCCTTCGATTTTGTGGTCTGCAATCCGCCGTATATGCGTGCTGACAGCGGCAAGCACTGCGACCACCCGATGATCAATCTTGCCCGGCATGAAATCGCCTGCTCGGTCTACGACGCGTTTGCGGCGGCGTTTTACTTGCTCCGCACCGGCGGACTTGCCTACTTTGTCTACCGCACCGACCGGCTTTCCTCGCTCATGGATGCGGCAAAGAAAAATCGGTTCGAAATCAAGGATATGCGCTTTTTTGCACTGCGTCCGCAGTCGGATGCGATGGATCTTGTGGTCTGCAAGGCAAAAAAAGAAGCGGCTGAGGGCATGAAGGTGAGCTTTTCACGGCTCGGGACATAACAGATTTCCGGGGCAATCAAATTTTTTTGAAAGGTTGGGAAAAACGTGATACAAGTCGATTCCAAAATGGGCGCGTATTACCGCCGCGCCGCGTCGGTCTTAAAGCTTGTGCGCTTTGCTGTTCTGCTCGGCTTTGTGGTATTTGCCGTGTTCTGCATCGGTTTCTTCAAGGACAATATCACGGTGGACAACCTGCGCTACTTACTCAAATATTTGGATCTTTCGGCGGCCGACAACACGCCGTCCGAAGCCGAGATCACCCTCGACAACAGCGGCGGCACGGCCTTTGCGCTTGTCGGAAACGATCTTGCCGTTCTCGACAAAAACGGCATCAGCTTATACGATTTTGCCGGCAACAAGCTCTATCGCTACGATATGCCGCTTGCAAGCCCTGCCATGGTCGCCGGCGGCCGCAATCTGCTCGTATACGACACCGACGGCAAAACGCTTGCCATGTTTGACGCGGTCTCAAAGGTGCTTGAAAAAAGCTTTGATTACGACGTCAAGGCGGCCTGCCTGAACGATCTCGGCTGTTTTGCCGTCATCACCGCCGAAAAGACCTATCGGTCGGGCGTAGTGGTATTCGACAGCGACGGAAAGGAATTGTTCCGTTGGATGAGTCCAGACAAGTATCTCACGGGTGTTGCGCTCAACGCCAACGCCACCGTGGTCACCTGCACGGCGCTCACCAACAAGGACGGTGCGTTCTGCACGGAGCTTGTCTCCTACCGCACCGCTACCGGCGAAAAGATCGCCTCGCGGACGTTAGAGGACACGCTTGCGCTGTCGATCGGCTACGCCGCGAACGACGCCTATGTATACGTGCTTTCCGACAACGCGTTTTTGAGCTTCGACCGCGAATTGAACGACATCGGCCGCGCGTCGTACAATCCCGAAAACGCCCGCTTTTTCCGCGCATTTGACGATGTGTTTTTGATTGCCGAAAGCAACAACCTTTCCGGCAGCTCCATGACGGTGCGTGCCTATGGCTATGACGCGTCGCCGTTATTCGAATGCAGCCGCGAAGAAACCGTTCTGGATGCCTGCTACCGCGACCGCACGCTGTATCTTCTCGAACGCGACCGCCTTTCGGTGTACGACTACGGAACGGAAGAGCCGATTCTGACGCCGCTTGTTTCGGTGCCGCTTGATATGCAATACCGTGCCGTGCGTGCCGATGCCTATGAACGGTACGTTCTCATCGGCACCAAAAAGGCAAGCCGGAACTCGCTTGCCGCACTGCTTTCCGACATAACGGAGCAAAATGCCGGACAGGACGCAGCGACAAGCTCCAACACCAATTAAAGCTCATGCAAAGGACGTGACTCCGTGAGAATACTCGCTGTCGGCGACGTGGTCGGCGAAAACGGAACGGAATACATTCGCCGCCGTTTATGGTCGATCCGCAAAGAAAACCGCATTGATTTTACCGTGCTCAACGGCGAAAATGCCGCCAAGGGCAACGGGCTTGATAAAGATACCGCCGACGTGTTATTGGCGTCGGGAGCCGATGTGATAACGACCGGCAACCACATTTGGAAAAAGCATTCCATGAAGCACATCATCGACGATCTGCCGTATGTACTGCGTCCGGCCAATTATCCGCGCGTATGTCCGGGTGCGGGACACGTGATCTATGAGGTCAACGGTGTGCGGATACTCGTGGCAAACCTTTTGGGAAACGTCTATATGCCGGACGCGTTCGAAAGCCCGTTTTTGACGGCAGACCGCATTTTGGCGCAAAACGAAGGGCTGTATGACGCGGCTGTCTTTGACATTCACGCCGAAGCCACCTCCGAAAAAGCCGCGCTTGCCAAATATTTGGACGGCCGCGTAAGTGTGGTATTCGGCACGCACACGCACGTGCAGACAAACGACGCCTGCGTACTGCCGACCGGTACGGGCTTTGTGACGGATGTCGGCATGGTGGGTGCAAACGATTCGATTTTGGGCGTGAAAAACGAATGCATTCTCGAAAAATTCTTAACGCAGATGCCGGTGCGGTTTGACGAAGCGGTCGGTGAAACGCTGTTTTGCGGCGCGGTTTTTGAACTCGACAACACAAATTTCACCTGCACGGGCGCGTCGCTCTTACGCATTGTCGGATGATCCCCTGCACCGCTTTTTTTGCGGCGCATAAGATACAAACAAAGACTCTTTACTTTCCCGAAAGGACAGACAGCTTGTCTGAAGCTTCTCTATGCATAAATTAACTTATAAGCACACCGTGCTTGCCTGCTATCTCACCTACATCACCAGTGCCGTTTCCAACAATCTGGTGCCGCTTTTATTTGTCACCTTCAACAAGCAGTTCGGGCTGACGCTCGACAAGCTTGCCTTTATTATCACCATGAATTTCGGCATCCAGATTTTTGTGGATCTTGCCGGCGCAAAATTTGCCGACCGCATCGGCTACAAAAAGCTTGTTATGACGGCACAGCTGTTTGACGCGGTCGGTCTTGCCTTTCTCGGCATTCTGCCGCGCGTTCTGCCAAACCCATATGTCGGGATCATTCTCGCGGCGGTCTTTTATGCCGTCGGCAGCGGCCTTACCGAGGTCGTGATCAGCCCCATCGTGGAAGCCATCCCGAACGATGGCAGCGTCAAGGCCTCCGCCATGAGTCTTTTGCACTCGTTCTATTGTTGGGGACACGTGTTGATGGTGGTGGTGACCACACTGTTCTTCAAGATATTCGGCATTGAAAACTGGAGCGTCATCTGCTGCCTTTGGGCGATTTTGCCGCTTGTCAACTTTGTATTCTACATTTTCGTGCCGATCGCCCAGTTAAACGACAACGACGAGGGCGAACCGCTGCCGCTCGGCAAGCTGTTCACCGTCAAAATTTTATGGGTCTTCATGCTGCTCATGCTCTGTTCGGGTGCCGCGGAGCAGGCCATGAGCCAATGGGCAAGCTTTTTTGCCGAAACCGAGCTTGGCGTGAGCAAGCAGGTGGCAGACCTTCTCGGCCCGTGTATGTTCGCCGTGGCGATGGGCGCGGCACGCGTGCTGTTTGCCGCACTTAAAAAGTTAGATATCCGCGTCGGGCTTCTTATCAGCTCGGTGCTTTGCATCATCAGCTATCTGATTGCCGCCTTTGCGCCCTCGTTCCTCGCGCTTGCCGGCTGCACGCTTTGCGGCTTTTCGGTCGGCATTCTGTGGCCGGGCGTGCTCAGCCTTTCGGCAAAGACCTATAAGGCCGGCGGCACAGCAATGTTTGCGATTCTCGCCTTATTCGGCGATGTCGGCTGCTTTGTCGGGCCGGAGGCGGTGGCACGCTTTTCCACGGCACTTGCCGGAACGGGCGAACCGAGTGTGAAAACCGGTCTGATGCTTGCCATCGTGTTCCCGCTATACATTCTTTTATGCACGTTTGCACTGCTGGCCGTCGATCGGAAAGAGAAGCATTCATGAGACCAGCCAAAAAGCGGCTTTGGGCATTTCTCTTTGCCGCGTATGCGCTTGTCATGCTGTGGCTGTTATACGGACAGCGCGCGCGGATTGTTTTCCCGTCAGCCGGTGCATATTATGGGGACTATCTTCTGCGGTTGCGGCAGACCTACAATCTTGTGCCGTTTAAGACGGTGGTTTCCTTTATACGGCTCTTAACAGCCAGCCGTTCGGCATATCTTGTGCGGCACGCATTTGTCAATTTAGCCGGAAACATCGTGCTGTTCGTGCCGCTCGGGCTTTTTCTGCCATATTTCTTTCCGAAGCTGCGCCGCTTTGGCCGATTTGTCGGCACGACGGCGGCCATCATCGCGGCGGTCGAGCTTTTGCAATGGCTCACGCTCTTGGGCAGTGCGGATATCGACGATTTGATTTTGAACGTACTCGGCGCGTCGGCAGGCTTTGCCGTCGGAAAGCTGTGGGAACGCAAAAAAATAAACCGGTAAAAGATAGAACAGCAGGAGTTTTTCCACTCCTGCTGTTTTGTCTTAATGGAATCTTAATTGCTTGTTTTTGCAAAAAACGGGATTTTTGCCGGAAAAGTATGGTATACTAAGAAAAAAGATGAACACGTGCGGAGGTCATGCCTTTATGGAACTGTATCACAACGTTTTTTCGCTTGCATCCCATCATGACAACCTAAGCCTTTCGGTGCTGTCCGTTGTTCCCGAAAAGCCCAAAGCCGTCGTACAGCTTGCACACGGAATGTGTGAACACAAAGAGCGGTATCTGCCGTTTATGCGCTTTCTTGCCGAAAACGGCTATGCCGCCTTCTTAAACGACCACCGCGGCCACGGCGAAAGCGTGCGCGATGCGGCCGACCTCGGTTATTTCTATGACGGCGGTGCGCGTGCGCTCATCGACGATATGCACCTTTTGACCGCACATATCAAAAGCAGCTATCCGTCGCTACCGCTTGCCCTGTTCGGCCACAGCATGGGTTCTCTTGCCGTGCGGTGCTATACCAAACGCTATGACAAGGATATCCGCGCCTTGCTTGTGTGCGGTTCGCCGAGTGCCAACGCCTTTATCGGCGTGATGAAAAAAGTGGACGATCTTCTCATCCGCGCCAAAGGTGAACGCGCCCGCAGTCCGGTCATCGACGCCGTGTTTTCGGGTGCTTTCCAGGCACGCTTTCGTTCCGAGGGCATCGAAAACGCCTGGCTTTCCGCCAACCGTGCCAATGTCGAGGCCTACAACGCCGATCCGCTATGCCATTTTACCTTCACGTTAAACGGCTACAAGGCGCTGCTCGATCTGTTAACGGATGCTTACAGCGACAGCGGCTGGAGATTAGAAAATCCTCAGCTGCCGATTCGGTTTCTTTCGGGTGCGAACGACCCCTGCATGGTCAATCGCGCGTCGTTCGGCAGAGCAGTCGACCATATGCGAAGGGTCGGTTATTCAAACGTTTCCTCGCGGCTGTTTGACGGTATGCGGCACGAGATTCTAAACGAGACCGAGAAAGAAGCCGTGTATGCCGATGTTTTGGATTTTCTGAACAATACTCTTTGAAGCGTCATATAAAAGCCGCCGGAACTCGGGAAAACCCGAATTCCGGCGGCGCTTTTTTATGGCTTGAAGTGCTTATTCTTTGGGCGTTTCAGTCACGACAACATTGTCGAGAAGGAACCCGACGCCGAGCTTATTCACCGGGTCGGTATAGAACGCCAAGATGTCCTCGCCTCTGCTGCGGCTCTTATCGCTGACGGTGAAGTCAAATGCAAAGTGCGTCCAGCCGTCGCCATAGGTGGTGACAATACGCGAAACGACGTGGTCTTTGGAGCCGGCCGGATCGGTGTACTGTGCGTTGCAGAGAACCGTTACCTTGAAATCATCGGCAAGGTTTTTATCATCGCCGAGTGTATACGCGCGCACGTCGCATTCCACGTGGTATTTCGCACCGGCCTTGTAGCGAACGTTCTGCGTTCCGTAAACCCATTCTTGCACTTTCGGATCTTTCGGCAAGAAATAGTAGCAGTGATTGTCCTTATTAAGCGGATCTTCCATGATACCGCTTTCGCCCCAAGCCTTAAAGGCTACGTTGGAGGTGTTCTCCGCATCGCCGTTCTGAAGCGTGAAGGGTTCTTTATCCGGGTCAACGTAAACATAATCCGGATCTTCCACAAAGCGCAGGTAGTCCACATCCATGGTGCCGCCGGCATTGAACGGGTCAAAGCGGAGCTGGGTGATGGTGTCCTTCCACAGCGGCTGATTTGCAGTGTTATAGGAGAATTCCATCCATTCGCCGTTTGAGGAAGCCGACGGGAGGCCGATCTTCAAGGTTTTGGATTCGCTCCAGGTGGAGTCTTTATCCGTAATGAAGTAGAGAGTGAGCTGCTGCTTATTGTCCGAATAGTGTTCATAGCGAACGCGGTATTCGAGTGTTTTATACTTGGCGGCAGGCATGGAGACCTTGGCGGAGTGCATCATCGGGTCTGCGTGCTTTTCCTGCGACACGGTCGCAAGCGACAGATAGCCTTCCGAAACAAGCATGGTCATCGAGTCGGACGACCAGCCTTCTGCGTCGCCTGCCATGTTGAATTCGTAGTCGCCGACCTTGCGGTTCGCAACTTCCTTGTAGTATTCCTTTTGGTCTGTGTCAACCGAAACAACGCCATCCGCAATTGAATAGGTGAAGCCGATATCTTCGCACAGCTTCTTAATCGGAAGAAGCGGCAGTCCGTCGAATTTTTCAAGCTTGTAGCCGAGCGACTTCTTTTCGCCGTCCAGCGTGTAGGAATCGCTGCCGACCGTGTAAACAACGGTGTGCTTGGTGAAGTTGAGCGTCAGAACGCCGTTTTCCTTGTCCCAAACATAGTAGGTGTTGAGACGGAAATCCATGCCGACCGACGGGTCAAACGGAACGAGAACATCGCCGTTTTCAGCCGTCTGATACGGAAGCTTCATTTCAAAGGTAAGACCGTTGATGGTCATATCCTTGGAGGCTTTTTCGGGAGCAGCCATAAATTCGACCGATTTGATGGTCATTTCAACGTCGGCAACCGAGCACGGGTCGAAACGCAAGCCGATGAGATCGCCTGTCCAGTTGGGGCAGTCGCTCATGACAAACAGATATTGCTTCATATCGTCGCTGTCGGTCGTAAGGGTACGGGCTTGCGCCTCCGTCCACTTCGAACCGGCTTCGGTGGTAAAGAAGAGCTGCATATTGTGGCCCTTCGGAATCTTGGCAGTCACACGGACAGCCGAAACCTTGCTAAGATCGACCTCAAAGCCGATGTCGTTAATCTGAAGAATCGGGTCAGTACCGGATGACGTACCGGTAACGCCGTTTTCATCCTTGACGTAGCCTTCCTTGAACGACCAAACGTTGAGCTTGTCGACCTTGCCGTATTCGATCGAGGAAACGACCTCTAAGGCGCTTTCGTCTAACTTTTCGGTGTAGTAGCCTTCTTTGCGCAACAGTCTGCGGTATTGCGGATACAGGCGGTTGATGCGTGTAAGCTGCGCTTCGGTCGGAACGGTATTGACGGAGGCGTCCGCCTTTTCGTCGGTATAGGCTTCGCGAAGCACATCGAGATACTGGAAGCCCTTTTCGTCGGTAGTCGGCATGATGTAGGTGCCTTCACCGTATTCGTTCCAGGTCGAGAGCATCATGAAGTTTTCCTGCCACTTTTCCTTCGGATAGTTCGGGAAGTATTCGTCCTTGACCCACTTTTGAGCGGCGGCAAAGTCTTCCTTGCTCATCATCGGGTAGCGTTCGCCGTGCCACGGAATGCTGTTGAAGCCGACCGAAATGGTCGGAACGGTGTAAACCGAACCCTGCTTGGCACTGGCGAGGATTGAGTTTGTATTGACATTCAGCTGATAGCCGTTGTTGCCCCAGTTGTAAGCATAGCAGCCGTCAAAGCCCATATCGGCTGCCGCTTGAGAGGAAGTACCGCAGACAAGATAGATCATGCCGTCAAAGCCGATCTTCTTAACTTCTTCTTCGAGGTAATCGAAGCATTCTTTCACTTTAGCGTTGCCGCCGCCGAGACGTTCGGCAATCTTATTTGCGCCGAACACGCAGAGCACCGGCTTGTTGTCGATGACGATGTGACGCGGATCTTTGAAGAAGTTTTCGATGAAGTAGGGAACATAGTCGTTCTTCCAGGCTTCAAAGCTGTCCGGCGAAGAAGCGTTTGCCGTTTCCCAAATGACGCAGAACTTGGACATGTCGGAATATTCTGCATTCATAAAGCCGTCGTAGAGGTGGTTGCGGCCGAGGTTCTGCGGACCGCTTGTGGAGTTAAAGTAGACGCAGTAAGCACCAAAATCGATACCGTGTTCCACAAGGTATTTGATTTCCCAGTCAGCCGTTTCGGGATTCTGCTCGTCGTAATAACCGAGAACCGGATGCGGATCGTCGAACGGCGAAATGCAGCTCCAGCCGTAGTGACCGCCGTTGGTCCACAGCGAGCAGACGTTCATGCCGACCGTGTATTTTTCCTCACCCTTCGGAACGGTGGGCTTTGGAACATAGTCTTCGCGTTCCCATTTGCGGAAGACACGGAAGCTGTTTAAGGTCGGAACGGTTTCGGAAGCGTTGGAAATGAAAAGGTTGTCTGCCGAGGTGGCTGCTTCGGCAAACGGAACTTCGCCGACGTTTCTTCCGTTGATTTTAATGACAGCTTTCTGCGAATCGGTATCCGCCTCTACACGAAGGCGATAGTACAGGTTTGCGTAGTAGTTTTCGTAGACCTTTTCGCCGTTTGCATAGAAGTTCTTGTCGTCGGTGGTGAAGGTCACAAGATTCTTTGCGCCGCTGCGAAGCGAATAGGTAATGCTTTCGGCTTTCGGCAGCAAGAAATACATTTCGGCAATAACGTTTCCGCTGATCGGGTTAAACGAACGGACAGCCGAAACATCCTTTTCTAACTTGTCAGTGACCGAACCGTCGGATTTGACCCAACCCTTTTTCGTATCTAAATTCTCTCTTACAGCATAGTTGACATCAATGTAAGTCGGGCTTAAGGCAACCGTTGCGGTGCTCTTTTCGGTGGTGGCAAAGCGGAAGTTTAAGATGTTGGTCTTGTCACCGCTTGTCAAAAGCGGATGCGTGCCGCAGAGCGTTTCGTTAATGTAAGTGGTCGAACGGTTGTTGTCGAGATCGACATAAATAAGGAATCTGAAATTGCGGTCGGTTTCGGAGATCTCGTAAATTGCGGTATACGTGCCGTCAGCGTTCAGAATTTTCCAAACACCGTCAACGATTTCAATGCGGTAAACCGATTCATCGGCATCGTTGCGGTATTCGAGATAAACGCCGTCGCCGCCGGTAGCCGAAAGCATCGTGGAAAGACGAAGCACACCGGTGGTCGTTTTGTTGATCTCACGGATCATGGCTGTGCCGGCTTCGGTGGAGATATCCACCAGCGAGCCGTAGGTGGAAGTCAGCGAGCTTCTCGGCGAGCCGCCGCGGTTGTCAAGCACCCAGCCGGAGTTGATACCCTCTTTGCTGCCGTTGAAGGTAGCGGTGGTCACGAGCAGATACGCATCGTCGTCGGAAATCTTGTCAAGCGTCTTTTTTAATCTGTTTTCCGGCAACGCTACACGGTTGATAATAGCAGCCGATTCCGCGCGTGTGATATTGTCCTCCGGACGGAAGTTGCCGTAGGAATCGCTTCCCATGACAACACCGGCTTTGTACAGCGTCAGAAGCTCTTTTTCGTAGGTCTGCTTGGTGGAAACGTCCGGAATGGCGGTCACGTCGTTTTTGGCGGCAAAATAGCCTTCCGGCATAGCCTTTTCGAAAATGACGGCTACTTCATAGCGTTTTGCCGGGCGGTCGAAGCTGTCGAACTGGCCTTGCGCCACAAAGCCCTTGGACACGGCGTAGTTGACATACGGCGTGTACCATTCGCCGCCGGTGGACGTGTCGATGGTCTCGCCTGCGTTGATGGCCGCCGCGCGGCTTGCCATGGTGATGGCTTCGGCTACGGTGACGTCGCCGTCGGGTGCGAAAAGACCGCCGCCCGTGCCGTTCATGAGACCGAGCTCAAAGGCACTTGCAACTTCGGTCGCGTACCATTCGGTTGCCGGCACGTCGGTAAACTGCCCTTCGGTGTAGGTGCCGGTTTTAGCAAACGCGGCCGACGCCGATACGGCAAGAGCACCGGCGAGGATCGCACCGATAATGGCTCTTTTGGATAGAAACATACGTTTATCCTCCTTTTTCTGAGTGGGTTTTTGATAATATCATTATACACAAAAATCGGCCGTTCGTCAAGGGGCTTTTCGGCAATATGATGGTATTTTTTTTGTATCATTTTTGCTGTTATTTGTCTTATTTTGCTATTTTTCAAAATCGGCAGATTTCGAGCGGTTTTGGCAGTCCCGATGACGGTTTCCCGGCGGACGGCAGCAGGCAGGTGTTTTGCATAAAATTTGTGCATATTTGCATAAATTCTCTGACAAATCCGTCAATTTTGCAAAATCACTGCATAAACAGGAAAATACTCTGTATATTTTGACAAAAATCGTCAAAAAGCCTTGACAAATCCAAAAAAGCGTATATAATAGTACGTGCAATTCAAAAAAGATGAAAAAAAGAGGTAAAAAACAATGAAAAAAGTACTTGCAGTTCTGTTGGCTGTTATGATGGTATTTGCCATTGCAGCCTGCACAAAAAAGGACACCGTAACGGATGACAAAACGCCGGAAAATGACGTTCAGGCTCCGGCAGACGACACCAGCGACGAAAACACCAACGACGAACAGACTCCGGCAGACGACACGACCGATAACGACACGCTCGTGATGGCTACCAACGCTTACTTCAAGCCGTATGAATATTACGAAGGCGACAAGATCGTCGGTATCGATGCTGAAATCGCCGAAGCAATCGCTGAAAAGCTCGGCAAGACCTTGAAAATTGAAGATATGCAGTTTGATTCCATTCTGACCGCTGTCCAAGAAGGCTCTGTCGATTTCGGTATGGCCGGTATGACGGTTACCGAAGAAAGACTTGAAAGCGTCAACTTCACCTCCAGCTACGCAACCGGTATTCAGTCGGTTATCGTTAAAGAAGATTCTCCCATCACCTCGGTTGACGACCTCTTCGCAGACGGCGCAGAGTACAAGGCAGGCGTTCAGCTCGGCACGACCGGCGACGGCTACTGCACCGGCGACCTCGGCAAAGACCGCGTTAATCAGTTCTCCAACGCAAACGAAGCCGTTCTTGCCCTTATCGGCGGCTCGGTTGACTGCGTCGTTATCGACAACGAACCGGCAAAGGCACTTGTTGCTGCCAACGAAGGCTTGAAGATCCTCGACACCTCCTATGCGGACGAAGATTACGCTATCTGCGTTGCCAAGGAAAACACCGCACTTTTAGACGAGCTCAACAAAGCAATTGATGAACTGACCGCTGACGGCACCATCGATGCCATTGTTGCAAAGTACATCAAGTAATTCGGATTTTTCAAACATCGGAATAACGCGTAAATGGGAATGGCGACATTCCCATTTATGATATATGGAGAAAAACATGGTCAAAAACAAGAAAAAACGCACACTCATCGGCGTTCTTATCGTGGTTGTGCTGATCGCGGCCTTTATCGGCGGCACGCTCATCGCGCAGAAGATCGCCGGAAGTGTTTCGCGCGAGCTTTCGGCAGAGGAAGCACAGCAGATTGTGGATACCACACTTGCGTCGCTGCCGAAATCGGTGTCAACGGGTGCTGTGTACGTAGCTGAAAACACCAAAGTGACGGTTAACGACGTGTCCTACGGTTCGGAAAAGGACGTGATTTTGGACTGCACCTATGAGACCAAGGATGTGCTTTCCACCGTGCAGAACGGGATATCCTCCTACATTGCCGACGCGTATGGGCTGTATGTGAAAAATCAAGAAACCGGTACCAAAACCAACGCCACCAAGGTCAAGCTTTTGGTCGCAGAGGCCTTTGAACAGGATTTGAACGCGTCCGAAACGCTTTCCGGACAAATCGAACTGCGCATTTATGAAGTGAAAACCGGCGATTTTTCGCTGTATCTTTCGGATGAAACGGTCAACACCCTGTTCGGCGGTCTGCTCGATGCAAAAAAAATCATCGACAGCACCGACACAGTCACCTTCAACGGCGAAGAAATCTCGATTGCCAACAAAAACACGCTTCGTACCGGTATCAAGGATTGTATCGCGTTAAACAACTATGACAGCAAAAAGCCGGATACCGCCATCGGCGTTATCAAGGCGTGGAACACCTTCAAGTATGACTTCAACCGCAACTTTATCGTCAATAACCAATGGAAATACCTTACGGACGGTCTTTTAACGACGCTCGGTCTTACGCTGTTCTCTTTACTCATCGGTATTTTTATCGGTTTTGTAGTGGCCATTATCCGCGTGACCCATGAAAAGACCGGAAAAATCGGCGTGCTGTCGGCCATTTGTCAGGTCTATGTCACGGTGGTTCGCGGTGTTCCGCTCATGGTACAACTTTTAATCATGTATTTCGTTGTACTCCTGCCGCTCGGCGTCGGCAAATTCCCGGCGGCGGTGTTGTGCTTCGGCATCAACTCGGGCGCGTATGTTTCGGAAATCGTGCGCGGCGGCATTATGTCGATTGACAACGGACAGACCGAAGCCGGACGAAGCCTTGGCTTCAACTACTTAAAAACCATGTATTACATCGTTGTTCCGCAGGCGTTCAAGGCAGTTCTTCCAGCACTTGCCAACGAATTCATCGCACTGCTAAAAGAAACGTCGATTGCGTTCTATATCGGCGTGGCTGACTTAACGCTCGGCGGTCTCAAGATCCGTTCGATCACGTACAGCAACTTTATGCCTCTTGTGGCGGCGGCCATTATCTACTTAGTCGTGGTACTCATTTTGTCCAAATTGGTATCGATTCTCGAAAGGAGGTTAAGAAAAGGTGATAACCGTTAAAGATCTATACAAGGATTTCGGCGAAAACGGCGAGATCAAGGTGTTAAAAGGTGTGAGCGAACACATCGAAAAGGGCGAAAAAGTGGTTATCATCGGGCCGTCGGGCAGTGGTAAATCCACATTTCTTCGGTGTCTTAACCGCTTGGAGGAGCCGACGTCGGGTGAAATCTACTTTGAAGACCAGCTGATTACCTCTCCCAAATGCAACATCGACAAGCTGCGCATGAAAATGGGCATGGTGTTCCAGCATTTCAATCTGTTTCCGCATTTGTCGATCATGGATAATATCACGCTTGCGCCGATCAAGCTTTTGAAGAAGAGCAAGGAAGAAGCGCAGGAAAACGCGATGAAATTACTTGCGCGCGTCGGACTTCCCGATAAGGCAGACGCGTTCCCGGGACAGCTTTCCGGCGGACAGAAGCAGAGAATCGCCATCGCACGCAGTCTTGCGATGAATCCGGATGTGATGTTATTTGACGAGCCGACCTCGGCACTTGACCCGGAAATGGTCGGCGAGGTGCTTGACCTCATGAAAGAGCTTGCGGAGGACGGCATGACCATGGTCGTCGTCACGCATGAAATGGGCTTTGCCAAAGAGGTTGCCAACCGGGTGCTGTTTATGGATGAGGGAATCATCTTGGAGCAAGGCTCACCGAAGGAAATTTTCACCTCTCCCAAAAGTCCGCGTCTCAAGGACTTCTTGTCAAAGGTTTTATAAAAAATCGCATACAAAAATCGCGTCCGAAAAGACGCGATTTTTGCTTTTTTACCAAACAAGCCGCAGAATTTTCTGCGGCTTGTTTTATGCAATTTCAAAGCTTAAAGCTCTGCTTTTTCGATTTTGATCAAATACGTCGTAAAGTTGGGAAGCGTCAGATATGCGGCAGCCGTTTTGCCGGTCACGATCTCTTCGCGAACTAACTCTTCGTCGTGCGTTTCGTCCAAAATGTAGTAGGAGATCTTCATCGGCTCGGTGATGTCCATATCGGCAAGCGTGATTTTGACGTTCTTTGCTTCTGCCGCGTCATTTTCATCGAAATGCGTGACAAGTACAGCCATTTTGCCGTTTTCCGCCTGCTCCTTGGCGGCGCAGACGTAAAGCGGCTCATAATCGCTGGTCGCTTCGACCGACATGCCGCACTTGACAAGCGCGTTGAACATACGGAACGGATAGTAGCCCTTCAAACGGTCGCAGACATAGTCGGTGGCAAACAAACCGTTCATCGAGCAGGGTCTTGCGTCATAATACATCAGCATATCGAGCGGACGGTATTGCGAACCGCACATGACCGCCGTCGTGAAGGACGCACCCTTCAAGCCCTTTTCGGCTTTAAGCGAATACAGCCAATCGTCGCCGCAGAAGCTGCGCACATAGTTCCACTCGTTCAAAATGCTTTCGGTCTTGGTAAAACCGTAGGAATCGAGCAGCTCGCGCACCTCGGATTCGATCTTCAAATCAATGCCCGGATGGTTGGCATAGCAATGCCACGAGAAAAAGTCCATCGGCACATTGTTTTCTTTGACAAAATCAAAGAATGCCTTTGTCCAGTCGGTAATGGCAACCGTTAAAGCCGGGCCGCCGATCTTGAGATGCGGGAAGCACTTTTTGAGGTGCGTTGCCGCCACACGGTACAATTCAAAGAATTCACGCATGGTGCCGCCCCAGCACTTTTTATCGACATAATCCGCATCGTCCGGCGCACCGTCCGGCTCGTTCCAGATTTCCCAATATTCGATGTCATAGTTGAAACCGTCCGCCCATCCTTCGGTATAGTGGCGAATGATGTGTTCGCAAATCTCCGCCCACTTTTGATTGTCCTTCGGCGGAAGCGTGCCGTATTTCTTCGGCCAATGCTCGATTTTCGAGCCAAGGCGGTAAAACGGCTTAACGCCGGCAAACACCATCACTTTGAGGTATTCGTCGGTGAGGGTGAAATCATAGGAGGCCGGGTCGTTGACATCCTTGTCAAAATCCGGGAAGATAGCAAGCATATCGACGGTATGTTCGCCGCCGTAGCTGGCATAAAACGCAGCGTCATGGGTTCTTGCATAGGGAATCTCGGCTTCACGGAAGGCATCAATGTTGGTGATGCGCTGGTCAACGGTGAATTTGTAAACCGGTCCGTTGTTGACAGCGTGCATCGGCTTCATTTTGCCGGTGTTTTTGGAAAAATTGACTTGAATCTGATTCATTGGCTGTTCCTCGCTTTTTTTAAGGTTCGAATTGATTATAATGCAAGCGGAATCAAATGTCAACGGGTTTGGTTACGAAAATTTTTCGTGATCCGGGCAGGCGTAAATGCCGTGCAAAACAGCACTTTCACATAAATAAACACACATATTCAAGTTCTTTTGCCCCACTTTTCTTTTAAGAAAAGTGGGCGAGGTCAAGGGCGAGCAGCCCTTGTCGCACTCCGCAGAGCGCGAAATCCCCTTCGCCGCTCGGAAACAATACAACTTCCTTTGCCGTGCAAAGCGGCACCTTCACAAAAAAGTAATACCCAAATATTCAAGTTCTTTTGCCCCTCTTTTCTTAAAAGAAAAGAGGGCGAGGTCAAGGGCGA
The DNA here is from genome assembly GCA_900546385.1 of uncultured Eubacteriales bacterium. Lineage (GTDB taxonomy): Bacteria > Bacillota > Clostridia > Oscillospirales > CAG-382 > UMGS882. The sequence continues at coordinate 19,499 of URCT01000023.1, forward strand.
GAAGCCCTTGTCGCCGTTCGCAAACGGCGAAACCTCTCTTGTCGCGCTCCGCAGAGCGCGAAATCCCCTAAAAACCCCTTATAAATACAGCTTCTTGAAAACCTGTAAACTCTCCTCCGGCGGCAAAACCGGGAAATATTCCAAGCCGCACGCACCGACGTAACCGGCTTTGTCGATCGCGTCAAATACAACCGCATAGTTAAGCTCACCGCTCTGTAACTCATGCCGTCCCGGATGCCCTGCCGCGTGAAGATGCGCAATAAGACCTAAATTTTTCGTTACCGACGGAATGATGTTGCCCTCCATAATCTGTTGATGATACATATCGTATACCACCTTGACAAAAGGGCTGTCCGCTTCACGAATCATGTCAAACGCCTCCGCCGCGCTTGTCAGATAATAGCCCGGATGGTCAACAAACGTGTTAAGCGGCTCAATCATGAGCGTCACACCATAGCTTTCCAAAATCGGCACAGCCGCGCGCAGCGTCGAAACAATGCTCTCATGCTGGAACGCACGCTCCGCACCGGTGTCAGGCCCCACCTGCGTGATGAGCTTTGCGGCACCAACACGCTTTGCCGCTTCACAGCTCTCACGGAGCGCCGTAAGATATACCTCGCGGTTTTCGGGCGAGGTCATGTTAAACTCCGACGTGCACATACTGATAAGCTCCACACCGGTCTCTTTGCAGACCGCGCGTACCTTGTCAAGCTCCAAATCCTTCCACCGATACGTCTCGGCCGCATCAAAGCCGAGAGACGCCACCTTGCGGAGCGCGTCACAAAAATCAAGATTCCCGAAAAAACACGGAATCGGAATACAAAAACGCATTTCATTCATCCTTTCCAATCGTTTGACCCTTCTTACGTTAGCCACTCTTACTTTGGTCACTCTTACGCTAGTCACTCTTACATCATTATAAAGAAAATTCCGCCTAAAGTCAAGCCAAAAAACGCTGTCATGTAAAAAAACGCTGTCTGGCAAAAAAGCCGGACAGCGTTTCGGTTATTTGTTTGTCGTTTTATCTCTTGGATAGCACGTCAGCCTCGTACTTCTTGATTTCTTCGAACCAAGACTTGTCGCCGGCCACGCCGCATCTTTCGCAGTATTCGGCCCAAACGTCGCCAAACGGCAGCGTCTTGACTTCTTCCTGCAGCATCATCAGCTCGGTGAGCTTGTTTTCGTCCTGCAAGGCTTTGAGAGCGGCATTCGGCGAAAGCATCGCGTAAAGCAGTGCCTTCTGCCAGCTGCGAAGTCCGACAGCCCATGCGGAAATACGGTTGATGCTTGCGTCAAAGTAGTCGAGCGCCATGTAAACACGGTCAAGTGCGTCGTTGCGGACGATTTCCTTGGCCATTTCTCTCGTTTCATCGTCAAAGAGAAGCACATGGTCGCTGTCCCAGCGCACGCCGCGCGTGATGTGGAGCGCGATTTCCGGGAAGAAGCAGAGAAGTGCCGGAATCTTATCCGAAACCACTTCGGTCGGATGATAGTGACCGTTATCCATAAGCGGCAGGCACTTATCCTTATGCTCGGCGGCAAAGCTGAGGGTGAATTCAGCAGAACCGGCGGTGAAGGATTCCACGCCGATACCGAACACCTTGGATTCTACGCAAGGCTTTACAAGGTTGAAATCATACGGTTCGGAAAGGATTTCTTCGATGGAAGCCTTATAGCGCATACGCGGACCCATGCGGTCGGCCGGGATATCCTTGTAGCCGTCGCCCGTCCAAATGTTCATGACGCAGGGAATACCGGTCTCTTTGGCAAAGTATTCGGAAATGCGGATGCAGGCCTTGCCGTGGTTGATCCAAAAGCGTCTGGTCTCTTCATCCGGGCTGGAGAGCGTGAGGCCGTCCTTTACCTTGGGATGGGAGAAGAAGGTCGGGTTGAAATCGATGCCCATGCCGTGTGCTTTGGCAAACTCGACCCATTTCTTGAAGTGCTTGGGTTCAAGCGCGTCACGGTCGGCAAATTCGCCCTTTTCGAAAATGGCGTAGCAAGCGTGAACGTTGATTTTCTTCTTGCCGGGAACAAGCGACATGGCTTTATCCATATCGGCAAGCAGCTCTTCGGGCGTTCTTGCCTTGCCCGGATAGTTGCCGGTGGTCTGGATGCCGCCGGTGAGCGGGCCGTCGTGGTCGAAGCCGATAACGTCGTCGCCCTGCCAGCAGTGCATGGATACCGGAACGTTTTTGAGCGTTTCGATGACTTTTTCGGTGTCTACGCCGTAGGAAGCGTAAATGGCTTTTGCGGATTCATATCTCGCGTTCATGGTTCATCCTCCTGATTCTTTTTTTGCGAAAACGATTACATATGAATGATTTTTTGGAATCTTTCGTAGCCTTCATCCCACATTTCGGTGTCATGCGGCTCGAAATAGGAAATTTCAAAGGAATTGGCGATGACCTCGCGCGCTTCCTTGACGTCCTTAATCTCGCCGGCAGCAATGGCCTGCACGGCGATGTTGCCGAGTGCGGTGGCTTCGACAGGGCCGGTATAAACAGGTCTGCCGCAGGCGTCCGCCGTCAGCTTGCAGAGCGGAACTTCTTTGGTGCCGCCGCCGACAATGTTGATGAACGGTGCGCGGTGACCGGTGATTTCATCGATCTTTTCGGCCGTGCTGCGATAGCACATAGCAAGGCTGTCGAAAATGCAGCGCACGATTTCGCCCTTGGTTTCGGGTACGTGCTGACCGGTCTTTTTGCAGAATTCCACAATGCGTTTCGGCATATTGCCGGGCGTTTGGAAAACAAGGTCGTCGGGATTGATGAAGCAGGCAAGCGGCTTGGAGGCCATCGCCATGTTGCTGAGCTCGTCGAAGGAGATCTTCTCGCCCTCGCGCGCCCACTGACGGCGGCTTTCCTGTTCGATCCAAAGGCCCATGATGTTTTTCAAGAAGCGGATCTTGCGGCCGGTGCCGCCCTCGTTGGTGAGATCGTATTTATACGCAAGCTCGCCGGTAAGCGGCTCGGGAATCTCCTTGCCCATGAGCGACCAGGTGCCGCTGGAAATATAGACGAAATCATCGTCCTTGGCCGGAACGGCGACGACAGCGGAAGCGGTGTCATGCGATGCGCAGGCAATGACCTCGGCATCGGTTGCGCCGACCTCATCGGTGATATGCGGCAGGAGCTTGCCGGCCGAGGTGCCGGGCTGAACGATCTCGCCGAACATTTCTTTCGGGAAGCCGAGCTTGTTAATGATGTCCCACGACCAATTGCGGCTCTTGGCATCGAGAAGCTGGGAGGTGGAAGCGATGGTATATTCGGTCTGCTTGGTGCCGGTGAGGAAATATTTGAGAAGATCCGGCACGAAAAGCATATCTTTGGCGTTTGCGAATTTATACGGGTCTTTGACGAACGAATACAGCTGATAGATGGTGTTGAAGTTCAAGAACTGCGTACCGGTAATGCGGTACAGCTCTTCTTTCGGAATGATCTCGAACAGCTCGTTCATCAGCTCATGCGTCAGACGCGGATCGCGGTAGTTATAGGGATTGCCGATCAACTGTCCTTGGTAATCGAGAAGGCCGAAGTCCACGCCCCAGGTATCGATGGAAATGCTCTTGATGTCCTTGTTGTCCGAAAGCAAGCAGTTGGAAATGGCGTGCTTGATTTCGGTGAACAGCTTTAGCATATCCCAGTATAAAGCACCATGGATGTTGACCGGATCATTGGTGAAACGATGCGTTTCTTCAAGAGAAATCGTATTGCCGTCGAATTTGCCGACAATGCCTCTGCCGCTGGATGCGCCGAGGTCGATGGCAAGCATTTTTAATGTTTTGCTCATAAAAATCCCTTTCGTAATGGTTGTATTTGATTGCGTTTCGCATTAAATGCGTTCCAAAATGCCGCGCAGTGCCGCAACGGCAGCATCGAAGGCTTCTTCGGGCGTTGCATAGGCGTTCTGCACCTTGATGTCGTCCATGTTCGAGAGCTTGTTCAAGCCGTCAAACACCGTAAGGTGCGGCTCCATGGTGAGGAAGGTATCCTTATCGGTATACTTGTTATACGCCGAAAGGATTTCAAACACCTTGCCTTCGCCCTGTCCGGCCGGGACGATGCGCGTGTCGTAACACGCGTCCTTGATGTGAATGTATTCGATATACGGAGCCAAATATTCATAGCCCTTCATCGGATCCTTTTGGCAGAACGCGAAGTTGCCCATATCAAGCACGCTCTTCATGCGGCCGTCAAAGTGTTTCATCAAATCAAGGCAATCCTCGGGTGCTTCGCCGTAGATGGCCTTTTCATTTTCGTGACAGAGCGTAAGACCGCGCTTTTCGGCAAGCTCGAGAAGAATCTCTAAGCGGGCAAGCACGGCGGCTCTGTGCGTATGTACGTCGGTGTTTTTCGGATAGAAGAAGCTGAACATACGGATGTTTTTTGTTTCGAAAAGCTCGGCGATATCCATCACGTGCTCAAACAGGCGGATATGGTCGGCAAAGTCGTCCTCCACGCTGATCTTTCCGATGGGAGAGCCGATCGAAGAAACGCCGATCTTGTAGTCGTCGAGCATTTTTTTTGCGTTTTTCGCTTCCTCAAGCGTAATGGCAGCCACACCCGTACCGTTGATATTGCGCGGTTCAATATAGGAAATGTCTTTGCTTTTTAAGTATTCGAGCTGTTTTGTAAAATCCGACGAAACTTCATCGGCAAACGCGCTTAAAATATAATGAGCCATAAAAATCTCCTCTTTAAGGTTGCCGAAAGCGGCAACTTCCCTTTATAGCGTTATTATACACGATTCCTCGGATTTTGTAAATAGATAAACGGCAAATTTTTCCGAAAAAACCGTAAAAACACAGAAAAACACAAAAGAACGCTCACAATCAAAAACTTTTTACGCACGCATTTCCGTCAAAAGCAGAAAAGCGGACAGAAAGCTATCCCAAAAGCTTCGCGGCAAACTCCGCAAGCAGCACCGCGCCGCAGGCAGACAACGCCACCGTCACTAATCCCCGTCCGAAGAACGCCGTCACAAGTGCCGCCGCAAAGCCGACAAGCGCGGAATACAGATGGCCGGTGGACGAAAAAATGGCCGGGACGGTCATGGCTGCAAGCACGGCATACGGGATATAATAGAGAAATGAACGGATAAAGCGGTTTTGTATTTTCTTGCGAAACGCCACAAACGGAATCACGCGGATAAGATAGGTAACTCCTGCCATCACCACAAGATTTGCAATTAAATCCGGCGTAATGCTCATGCCGCGTCACCGCCTTTCCCTTCTGCATCCGCCGGTGCTTTTTCCTCCTCCACCGGCGCAAGAACCGCTCCGACAGCCGACGCCGCAAGAGCACAGATAATGATGACAAAGCCGGAGGAAACGGTCTTCAAAACCGGAAGATAGGCAAACGCGCACGAAAGCGCGACCGACACAAGCACAACCACCGTGACCGGGCGCGATTTTTTCATGGCCGGAATGAAAATGGCTAAGAACATTCCGTAAATGGCAATGCCGAGAGCCGACGTCAGCATTTCCGGCAAGATATTTCCGGCGACCGCACCCAACAGCGTGCCGCCCGACCAACCGAGAAAAGGCAAAAGAATCAGACCGCGCATATAGCTTGCGCCGACCTCACCGGGCTTTGCACTGGCTACGGCGAAAATTTCATCGGTGTTGCCGAACGCGATGAGAAACCGCTCCGGCAAGGTAACGCTTGTATGCATTTTCTGGGAAAGGGAAATGGACATGAGCGCATAGCGCAGGTTGATGACAAGCTGGGTCAGTGCCATTTCCATAAGTGAGCCGCCGCCCAAAATCAGGTTTAAGCCGGCAAACTGTCCGGCCGAGGTGAGGTTGGTCATAGAGATCAGCACGGCAATCACAACCGGCAGCTTTCCGGCGGAGGCCATAATGCCGAAGGTGAACGAGACCGAAAGATAGCCGAGAGCAATCGGAATGCCGTCCGAAAGCCCGGTTTTGAAAGAATTACATACCTGTTTATTGGAAGTCATGATATTTACGCACTCGATTTCTGAATTTATACAATGGTGCCGCCGCCGACCACGATATCGCCGTCGTACAGAACCACGGCCTGTCCTTTGGTGATAGCGCGCTGCGGCTCGTCGAATTCGACGCGGATATTGCCGTTTTCAAGCTGTGTGACGGTGGCCGGCTGTTCCTTTTGGCGGTAGCGCACCTTGGCGCAAACGCGCATGGGCGCATCGATCCGGTCGACCGAAATGAGGTTGACATCCGCCGCTTCCAAAACCGAGGTGAACAGCTCTTCGCTGCGGCACAGCACGACGGTATTCTCCGCCGGCCGCACCTCTTTGACATACCACGGTTCTTCGGAGGAAATGCCAAGGCCCTTATGCTGGCCGACGGTATAGAAAATAATGCCTTTATGACGCCCCAGAACATTCCCGGCTGAATCGATAAATTCTCCTGCCGAATAGTCTTTGCCGGTCGTTTTTTTGATAAAATCGGCATACGTGCCGTGCTGCACAAAGCAGATATCCTGGCTGTCGTGCTTGCGGGCGTTGACAAAGCCGTTTTGTTCAGCAATTTTGCGCACTTCGGTTTTGTGCAGGGCACCGAGCGGAAAGCGCGTATGCGCAAGCTGCTCTTTTGTCATGGAATACAAAACGTAGCTTTGGTCTTTGGTATCGTCAAGCGCTTTTTTCAGAAGATACCGGCCGCTTTTTTCGTCGTATTCAATGCGCGCATAGTGGCCGGTGACCACATAGTCGAAGCCCAGCTCTTTGGCGCGCTGAAACAGTTTATCGAATTTTAAGTGGCGGTTGCAGTCGATACAGGGGTTAGGCGTGCGGCCGTTTTCGTAATCGCCGATAAAACGGTCGATGACGGTGGTGCGGAAGAGGTCGGAGAAATTGAACACGTAATGGCGCATACCGAGAGAGGTACACACACTGCGTGCATCCTCGACATCTTCGAGCGAGCAGCACGAGTTTTCGCGGACATCGCAGCTTTCGACAATATCGTCGTCATAGAAAAGCTTCATGGTAACGCCCATGCATTCAAAGCCCTCTT